>JAIBJL010000069.1 GCA_020029545.1 Gammaproteobacteria bacterium | reverse complement strand
AAGGAAGAAGCATCTGCGCCACGATTGTGACGAGAGCCGAGGGTGCGACAGGCTTCGTGACTACGTAATCGAATAGTCCTGGTTCGGCATTTACAGGCATGCCACTGCAGGCAACCACGAAAACTCCAGTAAGCTCTGGAATCCCTCTCAATGTGCGCGTCGCTAGCACTCCGTCCATGACAGGCATGGCGATATCCATAATGATGGCATCGGGCGAATGCATTCTTGCGATCTGCAACGCCTCTTGACCGTTGCTTGCCTCGACCACTTGATATCCTTCGGCCCGGAATGCGTCCGCATACATCGATCGAGCCAGGTCGTTGTCGTCCGCCAGCAGAATTATCGCAGGCATCAGGATGCCCTCTGCGCCGAAGGATCAAGCGCTGCAATGACCCCCTCTATCATTTCGTCGACGGCATCGAGGGCATAGCCAAGATCCGGTTCCTTGGGAGCGCAGAGGTAGGTCTCATGGAATAGCCGAGCCACTGTCCGGACGATGGCTTGCGCGCGAAATAGCTTGGTTCTCTGCAAGTCCACGGAGGCGATTCCGGAGTTCATCCGTTGAGCGGATTTGGACCGGGTGACCCGGTTTGGAGATCGCGGAGTGCGGGAGCGGTTAGAATGAATGGCATCCATGTCTGTTATGCAGCGCGGGTTGTGTGTGATGAGGGCTTGGTGTCAGTAGGCACTGCGCGAAATACGGCGATCCTAAATTAGTATCGCATTAGCCTGCGTCACTTGCAAATACGGCATTTATACATATCGCGATACTAATTTGGTACTGGGTGGCGAGAGTAATGGTCAAACAGGATGTACGCCTAGAACTGGCGATTATTTCCGCTATTGCGGAAGCTCGAAGACAAGCCAATGTCAGCAAACGGGCACTCTCGGTTCAGTTAGGGGAGGCCCTCAACTTCATGCAGAAGATCGAGTGCGGCGACCGGACGGTCACTGTTCTGGACTTCGTGAGGATCGCTCGCGCGTTGAAGGTCGATCCTTGCAAGTTGTTTGCGCGTGCGGTGCGCGAGTAGATTCAGGGGGTATCCGAATCGGATTCTCAATTATCCCCACCCTGCTCTGGTCTCGTCCTACCGACCGGAGAAGCTGCCAAATTGCCGGCTCCGGAAGACGAGCGAGGAACTGGAATCAATGCGTGCCGTCGCACGTCTCCTCGGAGTGAGCGATCGCACGATTCGCCGCGTACTTGGTCGCGATCTGCAATCGACGCAACGCTTGTTCGATCAGGTGACCACTCGATTAGGAATGTGAGGGACGACGGAATCGTTGATCCAACTCGTTCGTCATCCCGAAGAGGGAGAAGTCACGGGCCACAGATTTACTTTGTGGCTATCGATGCCCAGCAGAGCTTTCCAGCACCCAGAGCACAGCCAAGTGCGTCGGATAAAAGACATAGAACGCATAGCGACCGCGTGGCAAGCGAAGCGGCAACTTCGAGGCGAGCAGAATAATCGGGAGCACAGCAAACGCCCAGGCGTTACCGTTGATGATCCACAGCGCAAGCAGCGATCCGATGATGCATAGGGCTGCCCATCTATTCGGCCGCCTGAAGTATCGCCAGGCTGAAAGACAGAGCGCAACCGCCGGCCACCAGAACTCGACCAATGAGCCGCCGACCACGAACAGTGTCACCGCGACGCAGTACATCGGCCGGCCGCCACGCTCCAGGCTGTACATGATGGCAACGGCGACGAGGAAAGTCGCAAGGATATTCAGCGGCCACCAGCCGCCAAGCACGGTGCCGAGTGCCATGTAGGGTACGCATGCGACGGCGCCGAAGATCGCCAAACGTTTCATCGACCGTTGGTAGGCACCTCTGGCAAGGGCGCCTGGTTGTGCGAGGTTGTATGCGAGCACGACCGCGAATAGTGGCATCGCGATTCGGCCGGCGTAGAACATCCAATGCACCGACTCTCCGAGCAGGTACTTGTTCACATGGTCGAGCGTCATGGAAATAGCGCCCAACCACTTCAATCCTTCGACTGTTCCGCTGGCGAGTGTGACGACTGGCAGCTCGGAGTCTTGTATTCGTGCCTCCGCGGAGGTATTCGTTTCTGTCGTCGTCATGATTGGCCCATTCACGCTGCAATCAAATCATCGAGACCGGCGCTCAAGTCTGCGAGCGGCGGCATTGCGTCGAGTACAACGGCTTGCTTCAACCCGATGGCTTGTCCGATTGCGGCCGGCCAGGAGGATTCCAGTTCGCGGCGCTCCTCGCCGTTCAGTCGTGCACGCCAGCAGCCGATGTGCAAAGCACCCTGCAGGCGGTCCACTGGCACCAGGTGCAGTGGCACGGCCATGCCGACGATCGCTGCGCGAAACTGCGGGGGAAAGTTCCAACGACTCACCAACTCGGCTCCCACGTCTTCATAGGAAAAGCCGAATGCCGCACGCTCGGCGGCAATTCGGTTAGGTCCCGTCATGGGTTCCGACTCGTCGATGCGTAACAATTCTATTCGCAGGCCGCTATGCATCACCGGGCGGCCAACCGCATGCATGAGACCGATCGTAAACGCCAAGTCCCCATCAAGGCCCAGATAGGTTGCGATGTATTTCGATGCGGTCGCCGTGTGGACGCTGTACCGCCAGAATCCTTTAAGGTCGAAGCCCGGCAGCGACTTGAACTGCCCCGTCATGCTCGTGCTCAGCACAAGCGTGCGCACAGTCATGCGGCCCAGCAGCCGCAGAGCCGCGTCGACGGTGCCTACCGTGCGCGGTGCTTCGTAGTACTTGGAATTGGCCAAGCGAAGCAGCTTGGCGCTCAGAGCCTGGTCAGTGGCTATCCGACTCACCAGGTCGTCCGTGAGGACCGGATCGCGATCGAGCGAGACAATGAGGTCCTGAATTAGCCGAGGCATCGACGGAAGCGCCGGTGCGTGCTGAAGCAAGGAGTCGATATTCACACCCGAGACGCTCCTCTGCGTCGCCGCTCTGCGTAGCGCCAGCCCAATACACCGCAAAGGAGAGCACCTGTGATGGCCACCGAGGTGGCAATCCCTGGAAACCGTCCTTGTTCTACTTCGGCCTGTACAGCAGAGCCGAGGATGAAGCCCGTTCCAAACAGCACGCCAACGTGGCCAACCAGGCCCAGGCTACGCCACCACTTACCAATATTCATAAGTCCTCCGAGCGGTTTCAAAATTTCACTGGTCATGCATACGCCACGCTGCATGCATCACTGCGCCTTTTGTTACTCAACTGTGGGCAATCACAACTGGGGTCAGCCGCGGGCGCGGTCCCGCTCACGTTCTTTGGCCTGAAGTGGTGGCAAATCTGCCCGGGGTTGTGCGCGATCGGCGTTGCGATCGTAGACAAGTACCTGCGGCTGTCGCTCCCCTGAGCGCGCTTGCAGTTCAATGCTCTTTTTGGCGTCCTCGCGCATCTTGTCGAGGCGGTTTACCTCCCACGTGTTGCGATAAGTCAGCATGTCGCGTTCGCCAGTAACGTTACCCTGCGCGTCCCGATCCGTCACCTTCACGGTGACTTGTTGGCGTCCTTGGTAGGCAACGGCGACGTAGTCATCGACGTTTGCGTTGCTGGCTTCGGTCGCCCGCTGCAGATCGACCCCCCAGACGGTGCGCACGCCGGATGCTGTTTGCAGCTTTAGGTAGTAACTTTCCTCATTGCGCGGGTCGTGTTCGTAAGGCGCGCGACCGTACTCCACCATTTTTCCGACATACACACGGTTCGTTTGAAACCGCTCTGCGGCCATCGAGGCCGCCATGTCGACAGCTTTTTCCGAGTCACCGCGCTCGCGTAGAATGGCTTTCAGATGATCGATCGCAGTGCGTTGCTGCGCGCTCAGTGTTCTTTGTTGTTCGTCGATGACGGCATCCTTCTCTCTCGGTTCGCTGCGTTCGATGGAGTTGAGGGATTTATCCGCCCTTCGCCCCAGCTCTGCCTGGTGGTCGGCGAGCCGTGCCAAATCCACATCCTTCGGTTTGTAACCCTGCACTTGCATTCCGCGAATTGAGGCATGCAACCAAGCCTCGCGCTTGAACTCATCCGTGCCTTTGAGTTTGATTGCCGTCCAACTCTTTGCGCTGGCTAACTCAACCATTGACTTCGCGATGTCAGGATCGTCGTGCTCTGTGGCCAGGCGCTTGCCCTTGTCCTCGAAGGCGACTTTGTTCGTGTCGTCGCGGAAATAGAATTTGTTCTCAGCCAGAAGATAGCGCTTGCGGAGCGCATCTGGAGTGATGAACTCTTGGTCGGTATCCTCGCCTTTTTTCTCTAGTTCAGGTCGGCCGACATCGGATTGTGCCGCCTTTACTTCTACTTCCGGTTCAGGGCCTATATCGTCACGTTTCGATTGCAGCACCTTTTTATTGTTGGTCTGCTCCGCTTGATCGGCAGCTATCACATCGCGTTCAAAGTCCGCTACCTCCTTTTCTCCAGGCGGTTGAACTGATTGAATGATGCGTTGCGTGACATCGGCGACGCGATTCTTCTCGCGATCCTGATCGTGACTCAACTCGTTCATGGGAATTTTCCTGTTAATGCTGGTTACATCATCAAATGTCGAATTCCGTCGAAAGTTAGGGGATCGTTTCGCTTCTTCATAACCTCTTCGGAATTCAGACACGCCGAGAAGATGTGTGTGGACTTCAGACCCGCTGTTCCTTGTCGAGGGTGGATGCTCGGCGCTTCGTTCATTGCACGGCGTCGGCCGGCGTCAGGTCTGCTGTCGCAGGCGGTTTCGTGGTTCCCTTCACGAGGATCTCTACGCGTCGATTCAAGGCGCGCCCTTCGGGCGTCGTGTTGTCGGCAACATGATCGCCAGCTGCGAGAAAACTAAGACGAATCTTCTTGGGATCAACTCCGTTGTCGAGTAGGAATTGACGGGCAAGCGCAGCTCGCTGCATTGCGATGTCGCGGTCGATTGCGTTGTCCGTTCGAGCGTCCGTTCGGCCGCGTACGTCGATGGCGGTGCTTTCGCGCGATGCTTGGATCAGTCTGGTTCGAAGGTCGCTAGACGGGGTAAATGCGGTCGTGCCAAACGGATGACTCACGCGAAATAGCACGGCTCCGTCGCGGACTTCAACAGATTCCGGACCACTTGCCGCGTTCGGTCGGGTAGGCGCGGTGCGTGTGGCCGTTGATTTTAGTTTTAGTGGAGTTGTGACCGGCCCCGTTAGTGAGCGTTGCGAGTCCCCGTTTACTGCCTGCATGGCGATGAATGCCTTCAACTGTTGTACTTGTTCTTGCAGGCTTTCGACTTGGCGCGACAGCGCCGATCGTTCGTTGTAGTTCGCTTGCTCTTCCGCCGTACGACCTTTGAAGTCTTCAATCTTGGCTGGGGTATTGATCGGCTTGCGGTCACGTCCAGATGGCATCACCGGCTGTGGTGGTGAAACACACGCCCCGAGCAACGTGACAGCGATCGATGCGGTAAGAAATGTCTTTCTCATAGCAATGTCCCTTAATCTCAGATCAATTTTCCAGTACCGACAGATCGATTGCGCCTGCGCGGCGCGGGGTCTTTGGCGATTCCTCGGTGCTGATTACATTCGTTTCGCCCGCCTTCGGCGCTTGCTGACGTGAGGGTTCCCCGTCTGGCATAGGCGACCGCTCGATCGCGTTGCGGGCGGCGTCGTCGGAGGTCCATGCCATCTGTGCAAAGAAGGCGTCGACGACTTCGGCAACGGCTTCGCTCGACGGATTCTCCGCATCATCGAGCGGCGGAAGCGCCTTCGTATCTATGACCAGGCGCCCCAGGTCGATGGATTCGCCAGCGGCGGCCGGTCGAGTCCGTCGTTCGATCATTGCCTTATGCAGATCGATATCGAGCTGAGGCACGTCGATGCATAGTTCCTTCTGCACGAACGCTACTTCTTTCAATAGCGCTTCGTTTGTTCGGCCTCCCGCCTTCGCCAACGTTGGACTCACCCCCTGCAGTCGCTGCATTAGCGAAGACTCGTTATAGAACCGCGCTTTTTTGGCGAGTATCGGTTTCGTATTTTCAAGGAACAGTATTGCCTCGTCCTGGCCGAGTTCCTTCACTTCCTGGGGAAGCAGCAGCGCCCTGCGTTGATCTGAGGTGTTCTCGCTGGTCGACCCGCTCGTGTTGCCCGACCAGGCGCGGGGCCGGCTCACGCCCGTTGAGGTTGCCTTGGTGGTGAAGTAACCGAGCATTTCGGATACCTCGTTGGCGTCTTTCTGCTCGCGCGGCGGGTAGACGATTCGAAGCGCGTGATTGGTCATGATCGTGCGCGCGTCTTTCTCACCATACTCGGCTTCCAGCTGGGAAATGCTTTGAATGATGGTGAGCATTCGGAGGTTATAACCTGCAATAAAGGCATTAGCGCGGGCGATGACGCCGACTTTTCCCATCGCGGTGAACTCATCGAGAATCAGCAAGCACTGGTATTGAAGGGACTCATTCCTGGCCGGCAGCTCCTTGATGTTGAGATTGATCAGCCGTGAAAAGAACAAGTTGATTAGCAGGGACGCATCGGCCAGCTTGTCCGGCTGGATGCCGAAGTAGATCGTCATGCGGCGCTTGCGCACGTCGCGAAGATCGAAATCCGATGCGCTGGTCGCGGCATCCACAATCGGATTAGCGAAGATAAGCAGCGGCGCATTGAACGTGGAGATGATGTTCCCAAGCGTATTCTCAGGCGACGCCAGAAACCGAGTGAGCGCGTCAAGGCACTCATCGCTGAGTGCGCTGGGACCGTTGGCGCGGCCGCTGATGAGCCCCTGAATATGTTCCTTGATCGGCTTTCCCTTCCCGGAGGACTGCCGAAAGATTTCGCCCATCGTGCAGGGCAGATCCGGCGTATCCATGAGGTATAGCGCCAGGCCCAAGAACAGGTTGCGAGCATTGTCGTTCCAGAATTTTTCTTTGGGGTCGGTTTTGGAGGGCCAGAGCGTCTCACCCATCGACAACAGCTCGCCGACGCGCAGATCCCGATCGCGAGGCACGGTGTCCAAGAGATTAAAGCGGTGCGTCTGACGATCCTCTGCGAACGGCGCGAACAGGTACACATCTTGGCCGTGCTTGGCGCGAAAACCGGATGTGTAGAAGAAGTTCTCGAGCTTGATATCGAGGCAGACGATCGAGTCGGCAAAATTCAAGAGATTCGGAATCACCACCGCGACGCCCTTGCCGGAGCGCGTCGCTGCAGCCAGCAGAACGAAGGTTTCGCCGCCGTGAATCAGAAATTCCCCTTTATATTTGCCAACGATAATTCCGTTGGTGCCGCTGAGGCCGGCTTTGCGAACTTCCGTAGGCCTGGCGAATCGCGCGTCGCCGTGCAAGGAACGACGATCGTTGCGCAGCGCACCGATGATGAAGAGCGGGACCAGGTACACAATGAAGCCGGCCAGCAGAGCTGCCCCCTGCAGTCGCTTGCGTTGAATGGGATCACCGGAATACCAGTCCCAATAGCTTTGCCAGGTGCCGACGGCGATTTTGGTCGGCATCGTCTTGTTCACCAGAAAGTACGCGACGCCGGCGATGTATTGCGCCACGACGAATCCAACGATCAGGTAGGCGAGCACGGTGGCGGTGATGACGAGGGTTTTTGCTTTCATGGCGTGTCCCTTACGCGCGATGTACTTCGGCATCGCCAAAGCGGGCCCTGAGTTTCGCTATCGGGTCGTAGTGCACTTCCGCGACATAGCGCTCTTTGCGAAGGGGCTCGTCGAACTCGTCATAGATGAGATCCACCTTCACGTGCACGATGATGTCGATGGTGAGGGTGATGAGGCGCTTCAATGCATCGGAATCATAAGTGGCCGCGGACTCGTGCTCCTTGCACATGAACACATAGCGCTCGGCCGCGAGCGCGCAGGATTCGGCGTGATATGAGGTGATCGAACCGCTGTGACCGGTTGTGAGGAGCTTGAGGAAGTCGAATGCCTCACCGCCGCGCAGCTCAGCGAGCAGCACGCGATCGGGTTTCATGCGCATGTTGCTGGCAATCAGATCCGCCGGCGTGATCTTGGCGACGCCCTGGCCCCCCTTGGAATACAGCAGATGGACGCGATTGCCATGCTTCGGTAGGTGCAGCTCGCGCGTGTCCTCGATGGTGATGAGGCGCTCGTAAGGAGGGATGTACTGGCAAATCGACTTCATGAGCGTCGTTTTGCCCGTACCGGTGTCGCCGACTACCGCAATGTTCTTCTTGGCGCGCACGGCGCGCTTTAAGAACGCGCTAAAGCGGTTGCTTTCCAAGTCTTCGATCAGCGCCAGGTCTTCGCGGCCCAGGTCGTTCCTGCGCGCCTTCAGCTGGGCAGAGCGACCCCAGAGGTAACGGCTGAATGCACCGTCAGCTTCATATTCTTCCAGCGGTTTGATCCTGGCGCTCGGCTTGCGGATCGTGAAGGATACTGTGTCTTGTTCGACAGCCGGTGCCACGATGATCTGGATGCGCTCGCCTCCTGGCAGCATTGCCGAGAGAATCGGCTTGTGAGCGCCGATCTCTTGCTCAGTGAACGTCGCGATGGCTGTCGCGAGCGATTGGCATCGCTCCAGGGTGAGCTCTGGTGCAGGAAAGCGTTTCCATTCGGCGCCCAGTTCGCAATAGACCTCCCCTGGTCGATTCACCGTGATCTCTGTGGCATCCTCATTGAGTAGGAACACGGCGAGCGGGCGCAGCAGCTCCCGCACCATCGCGTCCCGGCCGAGAAGATCATCGTGCGCGTAATGCATAGACGCTCGCGAAGTCCAGATCCCTTGCGACGAAGATCGTTCCGCGATCGCCCTGGTTCTTGTACAACGTTGGTTTGATGTTGATCGTCGACTCCAGTACGCGCTGGGCCATCGTGTCGGTCGTGCGTGTGGAGTTCTGGAACACCACGCCGTCACTACCACCCTGCTTGCTCGCGGTCTCGATAGCGACGGCGTCCTGAACAAGTGACAGTAGGAAGGCCGCACCGATGCGTTCCCACCACCGGTTGTCGACGTAGCCAGGCATACCCATGGTGCCGAGCTCGTCAGCCGCGGGTGAATTCAGATTGATCACAACACCGTTCGGTGTTTTGACTCTGTTCCAAAGGACAAAAATTCGGCGCTGTCCTTGAGCCATTGTCGCCACGTACTCCCCGACGGCTTCGGAGCCCTTCTCCAGCAGCACGACTTTGCCGTTGTCGCTATACACATTCGCTGTGAGTACGCACGTCGCCATACCAGACACTTCATTGATCAGACGTATCGAAAGGCCGCAGTCAATCGTGCGTCCCTTTGGAAGCAGCATGTTGAGGTCATCGATTTTTGCTGCAGTGACCATCGGCGTTGCCGATGGCTCCAGCAGAGATCCGATGGCGCTTTGTTGCGTGGCGGTGCCTCCGGAGGGGCCTCCCCCGGCCGTGCGATCACTGGACACACTGCTCGAACCACCGCCAAACGTTCCGCTTCCGGAAACTGGTGAACGCCCCCCAGTAATCGCTTGCTGCAGAGAGGCGAGTTGAGCTGCCACATTGCCGTTAGGCGTGTTCCCTTGTGTGGTCTGCTGAGGGGGGGCACTGGAATTCGATGGTGCCGGTACGATGACGTCACCACCATAGCGGCTCGAGGGCGGCGTACCTGTCGCGGACTGTTGGCTTTCCTTAAGGCCGATCGGCGGCGGCGCTCCGCCCGCAAGAAGGGCCGGTACTAGCACGCGACCGTTTTTGCACACTCTCAACGGTGCGCCATCCTGACCGGACATCGGATGGCCATCCGGTGTCATTAACACCGTGCCAGGCATGCCGTCGTCACATGTTTCCCCCGTGCTTGGCGTAACCGCACCGGCAGATGCGGGAGGATCTGTGCTGAAGAATCGGCGCGTACCCACTTGCGCCGGCTTATTCTCAATTTTCGACTGCTCAGCTGCGGCCGCGTCTGCTGATTTGTGGGACGCGCGCCATTGGTTAAATCCAACCAGCCCGCCAATGACTATGACCGCAGCGCATAGCGTGCAGAAGATGATCTTGCCGGCCAGGCCATCGCCTGATCCGCCGCGTTCATTGACCGAAACTATTCCTGCTGAGTTGCGCGTCTTTTCGTCGTCGCGCAATGTGTCTTGTACCATGTCCTTTTGCCCTCAACGAATAGTGCGGGTCACGCCGGGAATCGTCGTGCCATCTTGAGCTGCGACGCCATCTGCATCGAAAGCGTCATTCCACACACCCACCACCGAGCGGCCGAGACGCAAAACAAACTGTCGCCCGAGTCGTTGCACGACCGCCAGGTCGCCATCCATGTGAAAGTTGATGCGTGCTTCTTCGCCATTCGGCGATACATAAAATATTGTTGGCACTTCTCGATTCGCTGGAAACCGGAAGTAGGTGAAACGACCATCGTCAAAAACCAACGTGGGCGCAATGCCCTCTGCGCCTTTCAGGACTTCCTGTGAGTAATTCCAGTTGCGAGCAATGGGCTTCGCTGATCGAACGCGGTCCGCTAGCAAGTTCGCTTCGCTCGCTTGCTGCAGAGCCGTGCTTTGGAGTGCGAGCGCATTGTTCAATGTGGCAAATTCGACCGGATGACGGTAGATCACACGAAACATCGGTTCCCCTTCGAGAACCTTCGCAGAGCGGCGAGGAACGCCATCGTCCAGCACACGAAACTCAATGCTGTAATCTCTCCGGTCCGTCTGGATCTCAAGGTTATTGAAGGTCGCGTTGTCCTTTGGCTTCACCCAGACCTGGCGACTACCGACATCTGCTCTTACGCACCATTCGAGCTGTTCTTTTTGGCAGTCCGACGCGAAACCAGTAGCCGCCACAGTAATTTTTTCGTCATCGCCCAAGACAATGCGCGTGACAGATCCGCGGCGTACGTTGATGATCGCCACTTCATCCTTCTTGTACGTAAGGTAACGCACTCGCGGATCGTTCTCGCTGGGCTCTGGCAGCTCTGCAGCAAACACCGTGTTGTGCAAGATCACGCCTAGCACACAAACGAAAATAATCTTGTCCATTGCGGTCGGCCCTCACAGGCTGCTAGATGATGCGCCGGTGCCGTTGCTGAGAGGTGCAACAGGTGCGAGTTCTGAATCGACGCGGTAGCTTATGACCTTGAACCCCAGGGGATTCTGGACCAAATCGACCTCCTTACCCTTCATTGAGGGTTTGTACTCAAAGGCGAGCGTTGCAACGAAATATTGCGGTGGGTCAGGCCTGTCGGATTGGGTTCGCTTCGCTGACTTCTCGAAGCGAACTGTGGCGCGACTGCCTACCGCATCGCGCGCTACACCCACGCTTAATACCTTCACGCGCATCTCGATGCTGCTACCAAACTTTTTGTCGCGTGCCTCTTCGCCGTCGTAAATGTGCGCGTAGTCCCGACCAACATCATCCGAGCTAAGCCGCAGTACCGTGTCGTAGTCGCTCTGGAGCAAGCTCCAATAGTACGACTCGCGAGCAACCACATAGCGCTGCGCCCAATGCTTATCGTTAAGCTCCTGATAACCGACCATTTGCCGATCATCGGCGGCGCTGACAAGCTCTACATTTCCTGTAGCTTTATCCACCGTAAAGACATAAGGCACCACGCTCTTGAATGGCGCAAGAGATGCAATACCAATCACTGCCGCAACCGCCGTAACGCTTGCGCCGATGGCGACACGCCAAGCCCGTTTCTCGGACTGTTCCAGTCGTGACGAGCGATCGGCCTCCCAATTGCTTGCCTCGGCATAATGCTCGGCCTCACGGCCGTCGCTTACTAATGTTGACGACATTGCTGATTCCCGAAATTTGTCTTACCGTCTAGGGGGTTTGGTGTGCGGCCGGTCAGTATGGTGCTAATGTGTCTGTGCCATCGCTCGACAAGGACAGGTTGCGCATCTCTTCCTCTTTAAGTTGCTGCTCTATTGATCGCTCTTGTGCCGCTGTATACGCATTCATCACCGCAATTCGGTTTGCATCATTCGCAATCTGAGTCTGCTCGGCCGCGATACGCGCTTGCAGCTCTGCTATAGCTTTTGGATCGTCCGTTGAGTTGATCCGAGATTGCAGGCCTTGGATTTGATTGATTCGTTGCGTAAGAAGACTCAGCGCATTCTGCTGATTCGCCATGTTCTGCGAGTTCACATTCAACGATGCCTCGCAGGTTCGGCGATCCGTACCGCTTCGGTCACTGCAATCGTAGAGTTCCAGAGTCTTCCGCAGGGTGCGTGCCTGAGCGCTCAGTCCGCTAGAGCCGGAATTCTGAATGCTTTGCATTGTGTTGATAAAGTTCGGATCAACTGTATTTCGAAATGCAGGATTGTTGAGGATGTCACCCAGATTTCTCGCACCGGTTAGCGCTTGATAGTTGCGAATTTGCTGCTCGTAGTCTTGATACATCTGCTGATACTGCTCGGCCCAGGACAAAATGTTCATGATCGATTGCACGAGGTTTGCGCCGTCAATTACAGGAATGCCGGCGTGAGCTGCCGGTCCACAGCAACTGCTCACCATAACGATCGTGGAGACGATAAGGCGTTTGCTTGCTTTCATTGTCAGTCCCTTCAGGTTGCCTAACGACGAATGTTTTCGAGTACGTTGCGTTGATATAGCGGTGAGCCTGTCGATGTCGACTGACCAGATTGCGAGGACGTGGATGAAGACGATCTCTTACCGCTAATTGAGTTCGAGCCACTGGAGGCGCCGTTCTTATCTTTGTCTTTTTTGTTTTTTCTTGGCCGAGTGAGTTCGCGGTAGAGTTCCCGGCCGACACCCGAGAGGGTCATGCCGCCAGAAAGAGAGGCGGCAAGAGCATTTGAATTGAGAAGCACCACACAGAGAGTGCCACAACATATTAGCAAGCTGACAGATGACCTCAGCACATTAATAGCTGTTTGGTTTGCGATGATGTGCAGCGCGTACTTATTAGCAATTGAGGTGAGCATCGCAATAATGGCAACGAGAAGCACGTTGAGGATCACGTATGAAAATGCCTGTGCAAGCCACATTTCTGTGTATTTTTGTGTTGCAGGAAATATTGCCAGGAATATGAAGATGGGACCAATTGCCAAGACAAGCGTCAGGGAAACCTTCGCAAGTAAAAACAAGCCAGAGCTGACGATAAACAGAAATCCCTCAGAAAGCAGAACAACGACGCCGGCACAAATGAATCCGAGCTTCGGAACAACACCAGTCGTCCCACTAGCAAAAAGGTGAGTTACTAAGTTCGTAAATGGTTCCGACATGGTGTCTATCATTGCGCCCATCGTTCCGGCGGGAGTAAAGACGCTGATCATCGCTTCTTGTATGCCTTCGATGAAGTTGACTACCGTCGCTTGATACTCGCCGGCGCTGAGCGCTAAGCCAGTTATGAACGCGATTCGGAAAAATTTCTTCGTGACGGTTAATACCGAGTCGGTTGCTTCACCACTGGCGATCGCATATCCCATCGTCAAGATGTAAAGGGTGATTGCCGTCAACGAAACCGTTGTTAGCAGTCCGATCATGCTTGTACTTGTTGCGACAACGTAGTCGTCCAACAAGTTGTCTACCGATGCTTCGATATACGTTGCGATTGCCATGTTGCCTACCTTCCATTCCTTTCACTGTCTCCTGGTTTTGAGGGAGGTCGAGGCAACCCGTTGGGAACATCGCTCTTTTCCACTGGTTTCAATGTCTCGGTCCCATCGCTATGTGCTTCTTCCGTCGGTTTTTGCGATGCTCCAGTAGGCATCTCACTTTTCTCGACAGGCTTCAAAGTCTCCGTACCATCATTGGTGCGTTGAAGATTCTCCTGCTCCTCCTTGCTTGTGCAAGCGGTGATTGAATGGCTTGCAATGATGGCGATCAGTAGTGCGATGCAGTTACGCATTGTCAGTCCTCCTTACGTTTGATAAGCGCACGGCGCTGCGCGATGCGTTGATGGAATACAGGGAGCCATACGGCGGGGTCGTCCCCGACTTCAGCGCGTATCTCGTCAAGCAGCGCAACGTTGTCGAGGGTTCCGGAGATCACATTCAGGATGTCCGTCATGCCGCCCAGGTCGAACTTCACGACTGCAGATCGATGACCTTGCTTGACGAGAATCATGCGGCTGTCTTGGCCGAGGTTTTTGACGATCATGTACTCCGCTTCGGTGAGCTTGAAACCGTCAACGTAGTCGTCGTGGTCGGCTTTAGGGTTCGGTAAGTAGAACTGAGTGACGCTCTGCTCAACCATGGTCTTGCCAATCCGGTGCGTGAGCACGTCGGAGGGGGACTGCGTGACGAACACGCCAAGACCAGACTGCTTACGGATCGTCTTCTGCTTGTTGAGAGCGAAGTCGGAAAAATAGTCATCCGTCAGCGGCTTCCAGAATTCTTCCATGAAGTAGATGAAGGGGTCGCCGTTGATGAGGGTTTCGGTTATGTGCAGCAGGTACGCCATGATGGGCGTGCGCACTTCGGGATCATCCAGAAATTCCGTGTAGTCGTAGCCGAA
>JAIBJL010000068.1 GCA_020029545.1 Gammaproteobacteria bacterium | reverse complement strand
TCAGGTAGTCGAAATTGCGATGAAATTCCGTGTCGAAGCCGATGATCACGACCACGGAGGCACCGAGCACTTTCGGCTTGTTGGGTTCCATGACGCACGCCGCGAGTTTTTCCTTGGCGTCGCTGCTGCGTGCCCAGATGAAGCGCGCCGGATTGGAGTTGGTCGAGGTCGGCCCCAGCTTGGCCAGTTCGTGGATCTTGCGTATGTCATCGTCCGAGATCGGGACCGGAAGCCAGCGGTTATAGGAGCGAGCGTTGCGAAACAGCAAGTCCAGTCCCGTCTCATCAAGCGGCGGCCTGCGGCCGATGGTCTGCGTGTCTGTCATATCGATTCCTGCAGAAAATAGCGTGTAGAACCCAAAGGGAGGACAGAATATTTGATGTATCACTGCTGATTCAAAAGCGCAAATGATGACATCGACTGGTACGAGCAGCCTGTGCCAGGAACTCGCGGGATTGCGGATCGAAAAGAAAGTCGAGCAAAGGTACCCGTGCTCGCGACCGATGTCCGGTCATTTTTCCGTAGGCGCTGGATATTGCCCGAAGCGGTTACGCTGGGGATGCGCGAGGATGAGCTCAGTCAGCGCCGGCTCTCGGCACTTCGCAACCTGGTCGAGAGCTTCTCGGTACCGGCGATCATCATTCAAGATTACCGACACGCTGCACCGGCACGACTTCAGTCGCGCGACTCGTGCGACTCGACGCCCAACGCTTCGCGCAGCGAGTTCGGAAAGCCGTCGGTGTCACCGAGGGCGCAGAGAACTAGCAGCCTGTCGGACTGAAGTGATCGTAGCGAGGCGCGTGGCCAGATGGAGGACAGTTTTTCGATCGTTGGAGGCGAATAGTCCTGGTCCAATTAATTGGGCTATTTAACGAGAAGGATCGGAAAAATGGACGTAAGCTGACACCGCCGCAGTAGATCAACCTTCAGTCCGACAGGCTGCTAGGGCTTCTGGTTTGGATACCAGAACTGCAGGTGGCACACCTCGCAGACCTGATCGATTCGGCCCGACACATCGAAGAGCTTTGCCGCGTCCTTCGACTGCGCCGATGCGATAACCTCGTCCATGGACGAGGCGAGCTGTTGCGCGAAGGCACTGAAGGCTTTGGGATTGGCGTCCAGGACCTTCTGCACGTCTTTCGCACCGAAGGAGCCCGGATTGCCTTCCCCGTCGATCTTCTGCCCTGGCCCGGCGGCCATAATGTGGTTCGCTTGCGCAAGCGTCTGCGAGGCTTGTTTCACTTTGCCGGCGGCGGTTGCGATCTTTGTCCAATCGGCCGGTTTGAGTTTGGACGCGACGATACGGCCTTCATCGTCCTGCGCCTGGTTGCCGATGTCCCAGACCACCTGTGTTTGGGGCGCCACAATGTCTTTCATCAGCTGGTGAAGATTCGGCGCCGCAGGTGGACTGCCCGCATAAGCGCTGGCAAACATCAGCCCGCCAGCCAACAGCAATAGAGACGACTTCATTTGACCCCCTTGTCACAACAGCTTCGACATTGGCCCTGAGGCAGTTTCGGCCGCAGCAGGTCCGTATGGCCAGCACTGCGAGTCCTTACCGAAGAGGGCAATGCCAGTCAGATACACTATATACAGACTCCCGCGGCGAACCCCAGTTACAAAATGCACATGCGGGAGCGTACGCCGCGCAAGACTCGATCGCCGGATCGAGGCAGTGCCTGTACCCTCAGGCTTGCGAGGTGCGACGAACTCGTGCGCTTTAGTTTCTGCCCGCGCCAGCACGACCTGATTCGCCGACTCATGCGGCTCCATGCCGAGTTCTTCGCGCCAAGAGTAGATGTTGCGCCTCACATGATGTTCCGGTAGGGGCGGACTGAGATGCTCTTGGATCTTAGCCTGAGCGGGCCCGGTCCTTCCAGGCCCGCTCGTTGATCGACCAGGGTGAAAATCTGCTCGCGGCGGAGATCGACCCCTTGCGCGTACCGTGAGCGGAACCGCGGTGCTTCACGCCGCTACGCCGGGTCCGGAGCAATCGTCAACAGCCAGGGATCGAAGCGCAGCGCCATGCGGTCGCCATCGATCTCGTAGATATCGTGCATGTTGCCGGCCTCGCCATCGGGCAGTCGCAGCGAGTCGTCGCGATCGACCGTATCGTCGCGCATCCAATCGTCGAACGCGCCCAGGCCCGCATGGCCTGCGGCAAAGTACGCCGCCAGGCGTCGGAAGAGCTTCGGCCACATCACGAGTTTCTGGAGATCCTCAAGCAGCCCGATGTGCCGGAACTTGCCTTTGGCTACGTCTTCGGCCGGCCACATGCCGCGTCGCGCGTCGCGTGCTTCGACGAGCTTGCTGCGAAACACGCGTTGCAGAGTGATCGGCATCGTGTCGTAGAGCTCGGCGTACGCAACGCCCTCGTGCACCTGGGAGAGATTGACGCTCGCCTGCAAGTGCTCGGCGCTCACGCGAAACGGTGCCCCGTTCTCGGCGGGTGGCTCGCCGGTGCAGACGAGCCCGAGCAACCGCCCATTGCTCTCGATGCCATTGGCAAACAAATAGCCTCGGGTCGGGTGATGCTCCACCTCGCGCACGTTGTGCGGATGGTCTTCCCAGAACTCGACGTGCCCAAAGCCGAGCTTGCGCAGCAGGTGGGTGCGCGCTGCTTTGCTCCAGCGCAGATCCTGATGCATCTGCTGAAAGTGCGTCTCCAATGCGTCGATGCCTTCGAAACGCACGGGGATCATGCCGCGTCCGTTGAATTTCGGCGCGCGGTGCGAGAATCGTTGCAAGCCTTCGACGATGCCGGGCGTGTCCGGTTTGAACGTGACGGTGTCGCCATCGGGTTGCGGGCCCGAGCGCGGCAGGTCCGGGTAGAAGATGTGGAACTCGCCCGTCACCACGGTATAACGCGATCGATTCTTCATGGCTTTCTCCTCGCCAAAGTTCCATAGCAGTGTGGCCGCTGCATGCGACCGAGTCGTGACAGAGCCGAGTGTGCGCCCGATCCTCCGATCACCGTGACGGACGAAAGGGCAACTAACGATTGAGCGGCCTGCGCGTTTTGCCGCAATGAGGCCCGAGTCGCTGTTTCATACTAATGCCCGAGACCGAATTGCCCCAAGGGAGAACCCGGACCGAGCTAGGGGAACCCCGTGTTCGCGTGCATCACCCGAATGCGGATACTGCCAATGGCATTCAGATCGCGGGCAGCACGGGATGCTCGATCAAAGAATGACTGCACATTCGTGGACAGCGTGAAAATCGAGCAAGGTATTGTGAATCAACAAGCAAAGAGAAGATGGCTGGTGCTGGCAGGCGTTGC
This sequence comes from Gammaproteobacteria bacterium, assembly GCA_020029545.1. Taxonomy (GTDB): domain Bacteria; phylum Pseudomonadota; class Gammaproteobacteria; order Steroidobacterales; family Steroidobacteraceae; genus Steroidobacter. The sequence continues at coordinate 12,763 of JAIBJL010000068.1, read as the reverse complement.
GGCGGCAATCGTCGCGATCGCACTGGCATGGAAGACATTGCAACCCTCCGGCCCAGGCGAAGGCTTCATCAGTGGCAACGGCCGTATCGAAGCCACGGAGATCAATGTCTCGGCGAAGACGGCCGCTCGCATCGAGGACATTCTCGTCCACGAAGGCGATTTCGTCGCAGCGGGTGCGCCGCTGGTCAGGATGCAAATTACGACGCTGAGTGCACAGCGCGACGAGGCGCGCGCTACGCGACAGCAGACGATCACGTCGGTGCAAACCGCGAAGGCTCAGGTCGCCATGCGACGCAGCGAATTTGCGGCCGCGCAGGCCGCTGTCGTGCAGGCTGAGAGCGAACTCGACGCAGCGACGCGTCGCCTCAACCGTTCCGAAATGCTCTCGAAGCAAGGCGCCACGTCGCTGCAGATTCTCGATGACGATCGCGCACGCGTCCGCACGGCTCGCGCCGCCGTCGCAGCGGCTCAGGCGGAGGCCATTGCCAAGCAATCGGCCATTGAAGCCGCGCGTGCGGCAGTCCTGGGTGCAGAGTCGAACGTCGTCGCGAGCGATGCGACCGTGGCACGCATCGAGGCGGACATCGCCGATAGCACACTGACTTCGCCGCGCGCCGGCCGTGTGCAATACCTGATCTCACAGCCGGGCGAAGTGGTGAGCGCGGGAGCCCCCATCCTCAACTTGGTCGATGTGAGCGATGTCTACATGACGTTCTTCCTGCCTGAAACGGTCGCGGGGCGCGTCGCGCTCGGCAGCGAGGTTCGAGTCATTCTCGACGCGGCGCCCGGTTTCGTATTTCCAGCGAAAGTATCGTTCGTCGCCGATACGGCGCAGTTCACACCGAAGACCGTGGAAACTGCCAGCGAGCGCCAGAAGCTGATGTTCCGCGTGCGTGCTCAGGCCGATCGCGCGCTGCTGGAACGTCTCGTCAAGCAAGTCAAGACCGGGTTGCCTGGCGTCGCCTGGCTGAAGCTCGATGCGCAGGCGCAGTGGCCGCAGAACCTCGCGATCAAGGTTCCGGAATGAACGATGTGGGGAGTGCGGCGCCCGCGGTTGCGACGCTGGCGGGCGTGCGCTTGCGCTACGACAAAAAGCTTGCGTTGGACGGCGTCGATCTGGCGCTGCCGAGCGGGTGTATGGTGGGCCTGATCGGCCCGGACGGTGTCGGCAAGTCGAGCCTGTTATCGTTGATCGCCGGGGCGCGTGCCATTCAAGAAGGCACCGTGCATGTGCTCGGCGGCGACATGGCCAGCGCGCGGCATCGGCGCGCCGTCTGCTCCGACATCGCCTACATGCCGCAAGGCCTGGGCAAGAATCTCTATCCGTCGCTTTCAGTAGAAGAGAATCTACAGTTCTTCGGCCGCCTGTTCGACCATGACGCGGCGGAACGCCGGCGGCGCATCGATGAGCTGACGGCGGCCACGGGCTTGCATGCGTTCCTCGACCGGCCGGTGAGCAAGCTCTCCGGCGGCATGAAACAGAAACTCGGACTGTGCTGCGCACTCATCCACGATCCGACGTTGCTCATTCTCGATGAACCTACCACCGGCGTGGACCCGCTCGCACGCCGTCAGTTCTGGGATCTGATCGATCGCATTCGACGCGAGCGTCCCGGCATGAGCGTGCTGATCGCGACCGCCTACATGGACGAAGCCAGCCGTTTCGATTGGCTCGTGGCCATGGACGCGGGACAGATTCTGGCAACCGGCACACCCCAGGAAGTGCGCGAGCGCACCGGCACCCAGTCGCTGGAAGCTGCCTTTATCGCGCTGCTGCCGGAAGAGAAGCGGCGCGGCCACCAGGTCGTGACGATTGCGCCCTTGTCCAGCGAGCAGGGCGCGGAAGTTGCGATCGAGGCCCGCGATCTCACCATGCGCTTCGGCGATTTCGTGGCCGTGGATCATGTGAGCTTTCGCATTGCGCGCGGCGAGATCTTCGGCTTTCTCGGCTCGAATGGCTGCGGCAAGACCACGACCATGAAGATGCTGACCGGGCTGCTGCCGGCCAGCGAGGGCCAGGCGTGGCTGTTCGGCCGCGAGATCGCCCCGCGCGACATGACGACACGGCGGCGCGTGGGCTACATGTCGCAGTCCTTCTCGCTGTACACCGAATTGACGGTCCAGCAGAACCTGGTGCTGCACGCACGGCTGTTTCAGGTTGCCGAAGAGCAGATTCCGGCGCGCGTGACGCAGATGGTCGAGCGCTTCGGCCTGGGCGAGCTGCGCGACAGCCTGCCCGGCAGCCTGCCCTTAGGCATGCGCCAACGGCTTTCGCTCGCGGTCGCGCTGGTGCACGGCCCGGAGTTGCTGATCCTCGATGAGCCGACGTCGGGCGTCGATCCGATCGCGCGCGATGGCTTCTGGCGGCTGCTTCTCGATCTGTCGCGCCAGGACCGTGTCACCATCTTCATCTCCACGCATTTCATGAACGAGGGCGAGCGCTGCGACCGGATCTCGCTCATGCACGCGGGCAAGGTACTGGTCACCGATACGCCTGCCGCGCTCGTGCATGCGCGGGGCGCCGCTACTCTCGAAGACGCGTTCATCGACTACCTGGAAGATGCGGCCCAGGGCGACGCCAAGGCTGTGTCCGAACTGCCCGCAACGCCATCGAGCGCTGTTGTAAAGGCACCGGCCCGGGCTCGTGCAGCCGGCTTCAGTCTGCGCCGTGCGCTGAGCTACACGCTGCGCGAAAGTCTCGAGTTGGCGCGCGATCGGGTGCGAGGTGCGCTGGCGTTGTTCGGCAGCCTGCTGATGATGCTCATCATGGGTTACGGCATCAACATGGACGTGGACGAACTGACGTTTGCCGTGCTGGATCGCGACCAGACCCTGCTCAGCTCCAACTACACGCTGAATCTGTCCGGCTCGCCCTACTTCATCGAGCATGCACCCGTTGCCGACTATGACGATCTCGATCGCCGCATGCGCAACGGCGAGCTGGCGCTGGTCGTGGAAATCCCCGCGGGTTTCGCTCGTGATGTGCAGCGTGGCCAGGCCGTGCAGATCGGCGCGTGGGCCGACGGGGCCATGCCGCAGCGTGCCGAAACCGTACGCGGTTACATCCAGGGCATGCACCAGAGCTGGCTCGCAGAGCGAGCGGCGAGAACGCCGGGACAGGCGTCCACGGCGGCCATCAACGTCGAAACCCGGTTCCGCTACAACCCCGATGTGCGCAGCCTGCCCTCGATGGTGCCGGCCGTCCTGCCGATGCTGTTGTTGATGATTCCGGCCATGCTCACGGCATTGTCGGTGGTGCGCGAGAAGGAGCTCGGTTCGATCATCAACTTCTACGTCACACCCGTACGGCGCAGTGAATTTCTGCTGGGCAAGCTGTTGCCGTATGTCGCGCTCGGCGGGGTGAACTTCCTGTCGATGTCACTGCTCGCCGTCACCGTGCTGGGGGTGCCGATGACGGGCTCGTTCGGCGCGCTCGCGCTCGCCACCTTCCTGTATCTGCTGTTTTCGACCGGCTTCGGCCTGCTGTTCTCGACCTTCATGCGCAGCCAGATGGCGGCGATCTTCGTCACCATGCTCGGCACGATGATGCCGTCCATGCAGTACTCCGGGCTGATCAATCCCGTGTCTTCGCTGGAGGGCATGGGCCGCTTCATCGGCAACGTCTTTCCGGCCACGTACCTGATGACCATCAGCCGCGGCGTGTTCAACAAGGCGCTGACTTTCTCGCAGCTGCAGGACTCGTTCTGGCCGCTGCTGATCGCCGGGCCTGCAGTGCTGGCACTGTGCCTGGCATTGCTCAAAAAGCAGGACGACTGAATGCAAACCTTCATCGGCATCTATCGTCTGGGCGTGAAAGAGCTGTGGAGCCTGTGGCGCGAGCCCATCATGCTCGTGCTCATCGTCTATTCATTCACGCTTTCGGTCTATACGGCGGCCACCGCCACGCCGGAAACGCTGTACCGGGCGCCGATTGCGATCGTGGATGAAGATCAATCGCCGCTTTCGGCGCGCATCGCCGCCGCGTTCTATGCCCCGCATTTCAATCCCCCCGCCATGATTTCATCGGCGCAGGTGGACTCGGGCATGGACGCCGGGAAGTTCACGTTTGCGCTGGACATCCCCCCGGATTTCCAGCGTGACGTGCTGGCCGGCAGGCAGCCGAGCGTGCAGCTCAACGTCGATGCGACTCGCATGAGCCAGGCATCCACCGGCAGTGGCTACGTACAGCAGATCGTGACGGACGAGGTCACGGAATTCGTGCAGGGCTTTCGCGGCTCGGCGGCGCCCGCGGTCGATCTGGCGCTGCGCATGCGCTTCAATCCCGAGTTGAAGCAGGCGTGGTTCGGCAGCGTCGTGGAGATCATCAACATGGTCACGCTGCTATCCGTCGTGCTGACCGGCGCAGCGCTGATCCGCGAACGTGAGCACGGCACCATCGAGCATCTGCTGGTCATGCCAGTGACGCCGACCCAGATCATGGTGGCGAAGGTGTGGTCGATGGGCCTGGTCGTGCTGTGCGCGACGGCGTTCTCGTTGTTCTTCGTCGTGCAAGGCGTGCTGGCCATTCCTATCGAAGGGTCGCGCGCGCTGTTCCTCACGGTGGCGCTGCTGCACTTGTTCTCGACGACCTCCATGGGCATCTTCATGGCCACGGTCGCGCGCACCATGCCGCAGTTCGCCCTGCTGCTGATATTGACGATCATGCCCCTGCAGATGCTCTCGGGCGGCATGACGCCCCGCGAGAGCATGCCGGAGCTGGCGCAGACGCTGATGCTGGCCGCGCCGACGACACATTTCGTCGCTGCCGGCCAGGCCATCCTCTTTCGGGGTGCCGGACTCAGCGTCGTGTGGCCGCAGCTGCTGGCCATCGTGACGATCGGCGCGACACTGTTTGCCGGCGCGCTGGTCCGTTTTCGAAAAACGTTGGCGCAAATGGCGTGAGCCGCGGCCGCGCGGCTCAACTACGAGTACTTGGCGTCGCTCGGCTGATGCCTAGCGGGAATGCGGATGGTGATTTCGAGCCCGCCGCCGTCGCGCGGGGCAGCGTCGACACGACCGCCGTGCAGTGTGACGGCGCGTCGCGCGATCGCGAGTCCCAGGCCGACACCGCGCACGGCCTCGCTGCCTTCCACACGGGTGAAGGGCTCGAATATGGCCTCCAGCATGCGCGGCGGTACGCCGGGTCCGCGGTCCTTCACCTGGATCGTCAGCTCCGAGCCGTCGGCTGCGATGTGGGCGACGATCTCCACTGCGCTGCTGGGCGGCGTGAACTTCACGGCATTGCGGACGACGTTCTCGATGGCGCGGTAGATCAGCTCGCCGTTTACGGCGGTCACGAACTCGCCGGGCGCATCGATGAGCACCGCGCGCGAGGTTGCCTGAGCTTCGAACTCCGCGTCATCGGCGATGGCCCGCAGCAACTCGACGACGTCGACACGAGCACCTCCCGACCGGTCAGCACCGGCCTCCAGTCGATGCAGCGTCAGGAGTTCCTCGATCAGTGCGTCCAGCCGATCGCTCTCGCGCTCGATACGTTCGATCATCGCCGGTGCCTGCGCCGGATCTTGCCGCAGCAGGCCGATGGCGGCCTCCATGCGCGTGAGCGGTGAGCGCAGTTCGTGCGAGATATCGTGCAGCAGCTGCTTGCGCGATTCCGTCAGTCGCTGGAGTTGAGTGGCCATCCAGTCGAATTCGCGTGCGAGGTCGGTGATTTCGTCGCGGCGCGTGCCCATCAATGGTTGTACGCGGGTGTCGAGATTGCCCTCCGCCGCTTGGTGCAAGGCTCGGCGCAGGTGGTGCAAAGGACGCGAAAGATACCAAGCGAGTGCCGCGCCCGTGATCAGGGTCGCCAGACCAGCCGAGATCAGCGGCGCTACCTGTATCGCTCCCGCTTTCGGTCCGCCTTGGTCGGTAGGCGGGCTTTGACCAGTGATCTGCACGTACCCGAAGACGCCCGCGATCGTCAGGAGCATGCTGACCCAAAGCGCCAGCAACAGTTTCCAGAACAAGCGCCCGGTGCGAACCATGAACGGCATCGTCAATCCTCGAGCAGTTGATAGCCCAGCCCTCGCACGCTCCGGATCCACGACTGCCCATCCGGCCGCGCGCCGAGCTTTTGGCGGATGCTGCTGATATGAACGTCGATGCGACGATCGAATCTGCCCAGCGGCCGGCCGAATGCCTGCAGCGAGATGTCCTGCTTGCTGACCAGTTGCCCGGCGTGGCGCGCCAGCACTTCGAGCAGGCTGAACTCCGTGCCGGTCAGATCGAGCGGCTGGCCGCGCCATGTCGCGCTCCGGCTGCCGGGCGAGAGCAGCAGGGTGCCGGCCCTGATCGCGCGTGGCGGGGTGCTCGTCACGCCGGCGGGTTCGCGCCCCTTGGTGCGGCGCAGAATCGCGCGAATACGCGCTACGAGTTCGCCCGGCGTGCAGGGTTTGGGTACGTAGTCGTCGGCCCCCATGTCCAGGCCTACGATGCGATCGATATTGTCACCCCGTGCGGTCAGCATCAGTACCGGCACCGTGCTCGTTGCGCGGATGCGGCGCAAAGCCTCGATGCCGGACACACGCGGCATCATGATGTCCAGCACCACGATGTCATAGGCGCCCGAGACGGCCTCGGCGACGCCGCTCTCGCCGTCATATACAGTGTGTACTTCGAAATCCTCACGGGAGAGGTATTGCGAAAGCAGTGTGGTCAGATCGAGGTCGTCGTCGACCAGCAGAACCTTGGTCATGGTCCACCATCCCCTCCTGGCCGCGCGTACCGCGAGGCCGCAAGCTTCCCTTGGCAGTTTGTAACTAAAGTACTCGCAATAGCGAGCCTTGAGACTGCACATTTACTCAGTTTTACCTTGCCGAACAGCGGGTAACGCAACCTCAAATACGATGCTATGCAGATGCTATACATGGACAAGATCGTGCCTGGATCAACGCTTGCGCGCCGTGCAGCACTTGGCGCGCGGGTGTGGCTCGCCCTGATGGCGCTTGGGTTCGCAGTCGGCGGCTGTGCCGTCGGCCCGACCTATCGCGAGCCCGCGTCAGCCAGTCCGGCCGACTGGTATGCACCGCTGCCGCACGGCGGCAACGTCGGTGCGATGACCGAATGGTGGCAGCAGTTCGACGACCCGGTCTTGAACCGCCTGATCGCGCAAGCGGAAGCTGACAGCCCCACTCTCACCAGAGCATGGACCAATATCGAGCAGGCACGCGCGACGCTTGCCAGCGCGAAGGCCTCCGGACTACCCAGCCTGAACGCCAGTGCCTCCGTCTCGCGAGGCAAGCAGCAGCAGATGCAAGGCACCGCCAACCCGGCCCTCGGTACCGCCGATGCGGTTACAACGACTCGCAGCGGCGGCTTCGACGCTTCATGGGAGCTGGACCTGTTTGGCAAGGTCCGTCGCAACATCGAGGCAGCACGGGCGCGAGCGGAAGCGCGTGTCGACGACTGGCACGATGCGCGCGTCTCGCTGGCTGCCGAGGTGGCCAACACTTACGTGGAGTACCGTGCATGCGGTCTGCTGGCCGAAGCGTACGAGCGCGAACTGACCTCGATCACCGAGACCGAACACACCACCGCCATCGCGGTGCGCGCCGGATTCCGCTCGCCTGCGGACGGTTCGCTCGCTCGTGCCAGCCTGGCAAGCACGAAATCGACCCTGGTGTCACAACGCGCGCAATGTGAGCTGCTGGTGAAATCGCTGGTGAACCTCACCGGGACGGGCGAGCCGGCGTTGAGGACGCTGCTCTCGCAAGGCCGCGAGGCGGTGCCGCAGCCCGCAGCATTGGAGGTGCAAAGCGTGCCGGCCGAGGTATTGCGGCAGCGCCCCGATTTCGCCTCGCTCGAACGCGAGCTGGCCGCTGCCAGTGCCGAGATCGGTGTTGCGCAGGCGGACCTGTATCCCGGCTTATCGCTGTCCGGCTCCATCTCCGTGTCATCCAGCAGTTTGGTGTCCTCACAGGAGACCTGGTCTTTCGGCCCGTCTCTGTCGATCCCGCTCTTGGACTTCGGCAAGCGCCGCGCTGCGGTGGACCGCGCGCGTGCCAGTTACACTGCGGCGCTGGCCAGCTATCGACAGGGTGTACGCGACGTGGTGACCGAAGTGGAGCAGGCGCTCATCAACCTGGATAGCACGGCGCGGCGTGCCGAAGAAGCCGAACGCGCCGCGCAGGAGTACCGCCGCTATTTCGATGCCACCGAAACTCACTGGCGTGCCGGCGGTGCGAGCCTGCTCACGCTCGAAGAGGCACGCCGTTCGGCACTCACAGCCGATACTCAGCTGATTACGATGCAACGTGATCGCGTCGAGAACTGGATTGCACTTTACAAGGCGCTCGGTGGCGGCTGGGAGCCGGGCACGCCGGCATCTTCCCCCGCGACACTGGCTGCCCAGCCAACCGAACGATGAGGTATATCTTGAATCCAAAGTTCCGCATCGGCGCCGTGCTGGGAGCGGCGGCACTCGGCCTTGCTCTGATTGCCTGGCTTGCCCGACCGTCGGATACGCCGCAATCGCAACCCGGCGGAGTCCAGCCTGTCAGTGTGTTGACTGTGGAGGTAGTCGTGCCACGCGCGGAGACTTGGTCGCAGACCGTGCAGGCGAGCGGACCGCTTGAGCCCTGGCAGGAGGTCATCGTCAGTCCCGAGACCGGCGGACTGCGCATCGAGGAGCTGCTCGTGGATGTGGGCGAGATTGTCAAGCGCGGCCAGCTGCTCGCGCGTCTTGCCGACGACAGCGTGCGCGCCGATCTGCGCAAGCACGAAGCGACGGTCGCCCAAGCGCAAGCCAACTTCGAGCAAGCCATCTCCAATCGGCGGCGCGCCGAAGTAGTCGAGAGCAGCGGCGTGCTGTCCGACCAGCAGATCGAGGATTACCGCATCGCCGAGGCAACGGCGCGTGCCTCGCTCGCCTCCGCCCAGGCGGATCTCGATGCGGCCCGGCTCAAGCTGACGCAAACACGTGTCGTCGCCGCGGATGATGGCGTCGTATCGTCCAGGTCGGCGGTGCTCGGCAACGTGGTCAATGCCGGCGCGGAGCTGTTTCGCCTGGTAAGGCAGGGACGCATCGAATGGCGGCCCGAACTGGATGTACAACAGTTGACTGGCGTGAAGGCGGGCCAGATCGCACGCGTCACGTTGCCCGGCGGCGCGATCGTGACCGGCAAGGTGCGCATGGTCGGACCCACGTCGAGCGCGAATACCGGCCGCGCCATCGTCTATGTGAGCTTGCCGAAGGAAAGTCCTGCGCGCTCCGGCGTGTTCGCGAGCGGCACGATCGAACTGGAGTCGACGCCTGCCTTGACGCTACCGCAGCCGGCTGTCGTCCTGCGCGACGGGCGCTCTTACGTTTACGTCCTCGAAGCGGGCGAGAGGGTCGCGAGCCGTGTAGTGACGACGGGCCGGCGCCAGGGCAACCGCATCGAGGTGGTCTCGGGCATCGAGCCGAATGCGCGCGTCGTCGCGAGCGGCGGTGCTTTCCTGTCGGAGGGCGCACGGGTCACGGTGGTATCCGCTGCAACCGCGCAGACCCAGCCGGAGCGTGCGCGATGAACGTCTCCGCCTGGTCGATCCGCAACCCGGTTCCCGCCGTTCTGGTGTTCATCCTGCTCACGGTGCTGGGCCTGATCGGCTTTCAGCGCCTCGACGTCCAGGACTTTCCGGACATGGACCTGCCGACCATCAAGATCGCGGCCACGCTGGAGGGAGCCGCGCCGACGCAGCTCGAAACCGAGGTGGCGCGCAAGATCGAGGACAAGCTCGCCTCGCTGACGCGCCTCGACCATATCACCACGACGATCACCGATGGCGCGGTGAACATCAACGTCACCTTCGAGCTCGACAAGGACGGCGAGGAAGCACTGAGCGAAGTGCGCAACGCCGTGGACGGCGCGCGCGCCGAGATGCCGGCCAGCATGAATTCCCCGACGGTGTCGAAGCTGACCTCGGCGAGCTCGGCGCTGCTGACCTACACCGTCGAATCGAGCCGGCTCGACGAGCAGGATCTCTCCTGGTTCGTCGACAACGATGTTACCAAGGCTTTGCTGTCGGTGAAGGGCGTGGCCTCGGTCGGGCGCGTCGGCGGCATCGATCGCGAGGTGCGTGTGGAACTCGTTCCCGCCTTGATGGCAGGTCTCGGCGTGACGCCCTCGGACGTATCGCGCCAGCTCAAGGCGGTGCAGCAGGAGAATTCCGGTGGCGAAGGCCGCGTGGGCGGATTGAGGCAGTCGTCACGCACGATCGCCACAGTGGGCTCGGCGCAGGAGATCGCGGCCCTAGCGGTACCTCTCTCGGACGGCCGTTATGTGCGCCTGGACCAGATCGCGCGCATTTCCGACAGTCATGCCGAGCGCACGACGCTTGCTTTCCGCGACGGCAAGCCCGTGATCGGCTTTCAGGTGACGCGCTCGCGCGGCTATTCGGACGTGGGCGTCGCGCAGGGCGTACGCGGGGCTGTCGAGCGTTTTTCCAAGGCGCACCCCGAGGTGGCCATCGCCGAGGCCAGCACCACTGTCACTCCCATCGAGGACAACTATCGGGGATCCATGCACCTGCTGTACGAGGGCGCGCTGCTCGCCGTCATCGTGGTGTGGTGGTTCCTGCGCGATTGGCGCGCGACGTTGGTTGCGGCCACCGCACTTCCCTTGTCGATCATCCCGGCGTTCGGGTTCATGGCGCTGGCGGGTTACTCGCTCAACACCATCACGCTGCTGGCTCTGTCGCTGGTGGTGGGCATTCTCGTGGATGATGCCATCGTCGAGATCGAGAACATCGAGCGGCACAAGCTCATGGGCAAGACGCCGTACCAGGCTGCCATGGAGGCGGCCGACGAGATCGGCCTTGCCGTGATCGCCACGACCTTCTCACTCGTGGCAGTGTTCCTGCCCACGGCTTTCATGGGTGGCGTCTCCGGCCTGGTCTTCAGTCAGTTCGGCATCACTACCTCGGTGGCCGTGCTGTCGACCAGTTTCATGCCTGCGCAGGACGACGCACAGACGAACGTGACGCTCACGCTACCGCCGGGCAGCACGCTGGAAGACACCGCGGCGATGAGCGCGCGCGCGGCGCAGATGCTGCGCACGCTGCCCGAGGTGAAAAGCGTGTTCGTGTCCGCCGGTACTGTTTCGAGCGGCGGCGGATTTGCCGTGACGACCAATGCCAACGTCACCGGCGCGACCCTGACGGTCGACCTGGTTGCGCGCGGCGATCGCAAGCTCAAGCAATCCGGCGTCGAGGCGAAGATACGCGAGCTGCTGCGAGCCCTGCCCGGCACTCGCATATCCGTGGGCGGCGGCGGCACCGGCCAGACCATGCAGATCACTCTGGCCAGCGACAATCCACAGGCGCTGTCGGCAGCAGTGGCGCAAGCAGAAGAGCAGTTGCGTACCCTCCAGCGCATCGGCACCGTGACTTCCAGCGCTGCCTTGCAGCGCCCGGAAATCCAGGTGCGGCCGGATGCGGCACTCGCCGCGGCACGGGGCGTGACGTCGGAATCGCTAGCCGATGCGGTGCGCCTGGCGACCTATGGCGACTACTCGACCTCGCTCCCCAAGCTCAACCTGCCGGAGCGGCAGATCCCCATCCGCGTGCGCATGGATCCGGCGATACGCGACGACCTCGATAGCGTCGCACAGCTGCGCGTGCTGGGTCGCCAAGGCACAGTCAGCTTAGGCTCCGTGGCGGCGATCGGCATGGGCAGCGGGCCGTCCCAGATCGACCGCATCGACCGCTTGCGCAACGTCACGCTTGACGTGGAGCTCAATGGCCGGCCGATCGGCGAAGTGCAGCGCGAAGCAATGGCGTTGCCAGCACTCGCATCCTTGCCGGCCGGCGTGCAACGCGTCGAGCAAGGCGAACTGGAACAAATGGCCGAGCTGTTCTCGGGCTTCGGCATCGCGATGGCGATCGGCATCTTCTGCGTTTATGCCGTGCTGGTGCTGCTGTTCCATGACTTCCTGCAGCCGGCGACGATTCTGTGCGCCTTGCCACTGGCGTTCGGCGGCGCACTGGTTGCGCTGATAATGACCAATCAGGCGTTTTCGATGCCGGTGGTGATCGGCGTGTTGATGCTGATGGGCATCGTCACCAAGAACTCCATCCTGCTCGTCGACTACGCCATCTTGGCGCGGCGCGATCACAGCATGGGCCGGCTCGAGGCCGTGATCGATGGCTGCCACAAGCGCGCCCGTCCGATCGTGATGACCACCCTTGCTATGGGCGCCGGCATGCTGCCCAACGCGCTAGGCCTCGGCACTGAGCCGAGCTTCCGCCAGCCGATGGCCATCGTGGTGATCGGCGGCCTGATTACCTCTACGGTACTTAGCCTGCTGGTCGTGCCCGTGGTGTTCACCTATGTCGACGATGTGCTGGAAGTGGTGCGCCGCTGGTTGCGGGCGAGGACCCGGCACCAGGGTGTCGCGGCCGCAGCCGAATGATGCTGCACAACTCCGAGAGAGCCGCGCATGCCCAAGATCGACCTTGCCAACGTCATTGCACGTAAGGGTTCAGGCTATCCCGCTCCATTCGATGCGCCCTGTACAGCACGCACGCGGAAGCGGGATTCCGTTCAAACCACCACAGTGTGTCGAGCAACTTCAATCCGAGTCACTTTCGCGAGAGTCGAATTGTAGTTGCGCAGTCAACATCGCGCGCTATTTTCGCGTACTTCAAACCCGCGGCCACGTGCCGCTTTTTCTTGCAGCCAGACTGAAATGTCTTCGATCTACGGAACAGAGCAGGTTGAGCAACGGCGGTTTGAATTTCCTGTCCGCAGGACTCTTTGGACTCTCATCCCGAACTCAGTTCC
>JAIBJL010000358.1 GCA_020029545.1 Gammaproteobacteria bacterium | reverse complement strand
TGGAAATCAGCAAGGACCAATGTCAGGACCCGGCGGCAGTGAAAGCGCTGACCCTCGGTTGGGCCGCGCAGGTGGAAGCCCTCAACAAGCTGGAGCGTGCGAAGCAATACCCTGATCGCTACCCCGTCAACGGCGATTCCATAGGTATAGAGGTCGTTGGAAAATCGACGTCGAAGACGACTTATGAGAGTCTGACAGGATTGCAGCTTACGTCTGCACAGTGGCTCATATCCGCGTTAAACACCGCATTCAGCTTAACTGCTGCTGATGTATATAAGCATCCCCAGGTGTCGTACAAAAATGAAGGCGAGGCAGCGAGCATCTCATGGAAGTAAGAATGGTTACCATCCTTTGCTGCGGACTGCTTTGCGCATGTCATCCGAGTGATCGCTTCGACGTTCGGAAGACGGACATTTTCTACGTTAAAGATTACAACGTCAGCGCGGAGAAGGACTGTCGGACTGAGGATGTCAACCTGAACAACACTCGAGCCAAGCAGTTCTTTACTCGTGCACGGGCCATCGACTACGAGACGATGAATGCCAACTATCCGGTCGCACCGTGCGATGTAGTGGGGACAGTTTCGTATGACAAGCATGCGTGTGATTGGGAGGTGTCCGCGGCTGGTACGGCATGGGTCGCATGTGATGAGAAGAGGGAGCAACGGTGGTATTTCGCTTGTGACGACTGCTCGGACCTTCTGACGCATGCTGACTGAGCGACGCAAGGTATAGGAATGTCGATGAATCGAATCGCAGGAATCGATTCCCGTCCCCGGGAGACCGGGCATTCTTAAAGGATCTCGGAGCTCAAGGGGTTACGACGAGGACGTTCCTCCTTGGGAGCGACAGCGCAATTCGAGATTTCTCTGGACCGAATGATTCCAAGGGAACGGAACTCCCAGGATTCGGTCCGGGCACGTTGCCGTTCTGACGATAGAGCGCCCCTTCGGAAGGAGAATGTATCTGTGAAGCTCCAGAGAACAATTGGCTTCTTCGTGTCGGTGTTGAGCCTTCTATGCAGTCTGCCCTTTGACGCCGCATGGTCGTCCCGAGTCGCCAGCGCGTTCGTGGACTCGGTGCGGCTGCAGGCGAGAGTACCCGGCGGAGCGACAGTGTGGTAGAGGCCCGCTCAGATGAGCTCGGAGAGACGATTACTGCTCTGAACGTGACCATAGGCGGGAAGAAGGTCGAGGTGCCCAGGAAGGCCTATGCGGACATTCGTAAACCTATTCTCGAGTCGATGGAGATTGCCTACGTCATCGGAGATCCCTCGAAGATTGAGGTTCATCTAGACTTCGGTACCCCATGGGCTCCTCCCGAATGTCCGGATTCCATAGAGAACAACGAGCTGGCAATCGTCTTCAAAGGTCGAAAGATTCAGATGCGCACGGTCACGAACGCTGGACCCGACGGCAAAGTAAGCCTGGATGAGTACTGAATGGGCTTCGTTGCGGACAACCGCGTAGAGGCCAAGTAGTGTGGCCATCACATACATCAAAGGCGACGCAACCGCCCCGACGGGCACGGGGCCCAAGATTCTGGTGCATGTATGCAACGACATCGGGAAGTGGGGCAAAGGCTTTGTACTCGCAATCAGCAAACGCTGGCCCGAGCCGGAATCTGCTTACCGCGCCGCGGCGGAAGCCGGGAAGCTGAAGCTGGGAAATGTTCAATTCGTACCGGTTGGATCCGGCATCACGGTCGCCAATCTCGTCGGTCAGCGTGGAGTAGCGCGGTCTGGTCGGAACGACGTGCCTATCCGTTATGACGCAGTCCGTCACGGGCTCGAGCACGTAGCTGAACACGCGAAGGCGCTCGGCGCCTCGGTGCACATGCCACGCATTGGAACTGGGCTAGCCGGCAGAAAATGGCAGGAAATCGAGACCATAGTGAACGACACCCTGAGCGCTGCCGACATCGCGGTAACCGTCTACGATTTCTGAATCAGACTTCCGAGATCGAGGATCTCAGGTACCGGTTCAACAAGCGGACCAACCCCTCTGCCTACAGCCTACAGCCTACAGCCTACAGCCTACAGCTTTCCCCGCAGCCATTCCTTCCATCAGCCAGCCCCATTGCGCTTTCCCGAACACGGTGGGCGGCAGTTGCGCCGAAATTTTTTCCAGAGAGCGTCGCAATCGTTGTAACACGCGCTGCTCCCAGTCACCGGGTTCGCGAATGCGCCCGCGATCGAAATCCAACACGAACACCTGATCTGCGGCGCTCGTGCCCAGCAGGATATTGTGCGCATTGAGATCGGCATGCTGCACGCCATGCAAATGAAAGGCTGCGAGGGTCCGCCCGATCGATTGCCACTGTTGCGATGACAATGCCGCCCGGCCGAGCGACTGCGCCAGCGTGAGCGAGGGCGGCAACTCAGCCGTCAGCAGATCGGCGGTATAGGTCAACCCCGAGCGCAGAAACCGGGCCGCAATCGGCTCCGGCACCGGCAATCCGCAATCGATCAGGCGCGCCAGCAGGCGCCATTCACGAAAACATCGCGTACGCTCCGCGCCGGTAAACAGATAACGATCCTGCAGTAGCCTGGCAACCAGGCCGCCGCGGCGATAGTGTCGCCACACCCACGCATCGTCGGTGCGGGTCGACTCGTTACCCGGTGCAATGAAACTGACTGAGCCGCGACCGCCACTGACCTCCCGTACTGCATTGTGTGCCACCCAGTGCCCATGCTGGAACAACTGGGCTCCCGGATGACGAACGCGCGCAGCGTCGTATAGGATGCCGCCACCGGGCAGCGACCGGAACTGCGCTTCAATCGCTGGCATGGCCGGCATGGATATTCGAGGTCAAGGCCGTTCGACTCACAAGTTTCGACTCACAATGAACGCCTGAAAATGAATGCCAGCGCAGTGGCCGTAACAACAACAGTCGCCTTATCAATGCGAACGCGCACGAGATTCGACATGCATTATCGCCGAATGAGTCATTCGCCGCGCCATTTTACGGCTTGGTGTGCCACCTGTACCGCTTCGAACAGCACGCAGCGTCGCTGACTTGCCCGCCCTTGACATGCAAACGCCCTTCGAGAGCGTTCCTGAGTCCGTCTGCATACTGCGCCTGTCCGCCATCGGCGATACCTGCCATGTGCTGCCGGTGATCCGCACGCTGCAAGCCGCGTGGCCGCAGACCCGCTTCACCTGGATCATCGGCAAGGTCGAAGCCAAGCTGCTCGGACATCTGCCGGATATCGAATTCATCGTCGTCGACAAGGGCAACGCACGCGCCGCGTGGCGGACGGTCCGCCAGGCCATGCGCGGCCGCCGGTTCGACGTGCTGATGCATATGCAACTGGCACTGCGCGCCAGTGTGCTGTCGACGCTGGTCCCGGCAAGAATCAAGCTCGGCTTTGACCGCAAACGTGCGCGCGAACTGCAATGGCTGTTCACGACCAATCGCATACGTCCGGCCACCAATCAGCATGTCATGGACGCGTTGTTCGGTTTCGCCGAGAAGTTTCATGTCTATGAGAAAGTACTGCGCTGGAACATCCCGCTGCCCGATGCCGCGCGCGAGTACGCACGACGGGTAGTGCCGGATGGCGAACAAACACTGATCATCAGTCCCTGTTCCAGTCATCCGCTGCGCAACTGGCGTAACGATCACTATGCCCAGGTGGCGGATTACGCCGCGAGCGCTCTCGGGATGCGTGTCGTGCTGTGCGGCGGACGCAGCGACATCGAGCGGCGCACCGGTGAGGCCATCATGAATCGCATAAAACTGCCATGCGAAAATACCATTGGCAAGGATACGCTGCTGGAGTTCCTCGCCACCCTGGAACGCGCGACGATTCTGCTGTCCCCGGACTCCGGACCGGCGCATATGGCCTCGGCCGTCGGCACGCCGGTGATCGGCCTGTACGCGGCAACCAACTCGGCGCGCAGCGGCCCCTACTTGAGCCGGCAATGGTGTGTCGACAAATACGATGCCGCGGCCCGGTTGGTCTACGGCCAGCCCGCGAGCGCGCTGCCATGGACGACGAAGATCGAACGTCCCGGTGTCATGGACCTGATCACCGTCGATGAAGTCATCCGCAAACTGCACAGCGTCCTCCTGGCGCTGGCTCGGCGCCGTTAGCAGGTTGCGGAAAAAATCCTCGTTGCCGGCAATGCCGGGCAACGACCCACGGGCCGCTCGCCGGCGTGTAAACTCACACGATGCCTGTTGCCAAGCCCCTCCCGCTGACGCTGCTGATCATCACTCGCGACGAGGCAGCGCATATCGGCCGGTGCCTGGACAGCGTGCCGTTCGCCGCTGAGAAAATCATCATCGACTCCGGCAGCACGGACGGCACGCCCGAGATCGCAGCCCGGCACGGCGCACGCGTCGTGCATCAAGATTGGCTGGGCTTCGGCCCACAGCGCAATTTCGCTACCACGCAAGCAAGTCACGACTGGATCCTGGCGCTCGATGCCGACGAGACCTTGTCGCCGCAGCTCAATGACGAACTGATGCGGCGATTGCCGGAACTCATGCAGTCGAGTGCAGCCGGTGCAATTCTGCGGCGTCAAACCTGGTATATGGGCGCACCGATGCGCTGGTACCGGCCAATGGTCGGCGAGCGGCTGGGGCGACTCTATCATCGCCAGCGGGCATGCTGGACCGATGCCCGCGTGCATGAGTCGCTGCGCTTCGATGGTCCGACGGTGACGTTCAGGCATCCCTTCATTCACATCAACAATCCGACGCTTGTGCATCGACAGCTCAAAGTATTGCGTTACGCGGAACTCAAGGCCCGCGACTGGCTTGAGCGGGACAAGCCGGTGCAAATGTGGCTGGCGCCCTTCGTGTTCATGGCAGCCTTCTTCAAGGACTACCTGCTGCGGCTGGCCTTTCTGGACGGCTGGCGTGGCTATATCGTCGCGCAGGTAGCGGCCACTTACGCGGTCTACAAACGCATGCGCTACTACGAAATGCGCCGTAACCCGGAATCGCGACAGCTGGCAGCCGACCTGTTGCATCGCTACGGACTCGATCCCTAATACTCGATCCCTAATAAGTGAGTGGTGAATAGTGAGTAGTGAATGGTCAGAAAGACTCCTGTCACGCGGTCGTGGCGTTGAGCAAAAGCTAGGTTTTGCTCAACTCTCGCCGCATTCGCGGGCTGGGTACATTGCGCTACGCTGTCGTGCTGCCCGCAAGCCCGGGGTGTCCCTCCCTGGACACCCGAGCCCAAGTAGGTAGATGTAGGAAGTGCCGAGCTGCGTCGGGAACTCAGCCGGCCGACCTACAAGGACGTAGGAAGTGGCGCTCGCTGTCGGGAACAGCGGGGCGGCCGACCCCGAGGGATGAAAGCAACCTTCTGACCACTCACTACTCACGAATGGCACTAAGTTAAGCGGAAATGCAGCGGAATATTG
>JAIBJL010000067.1 GCA_020029545.1 Gammaproteobacteria bacterium | reverse complement strand
CCTGTCGACGGCGCCATCGAGACTCCCTGGCTGGACAGCAATGTCGAGACAGCCCTCAGGCACGCCCTGCAGCTCGGTATCGGCCTGAAGGAGATCAATCGCGTAACGGCGGAGACCGCCATCCGGCTGGCGCTGGAACAGGAACAGGACAACGTGCATCGCGCGGCGCGGCTGCTGGGCGTGACGGATCGTGCCGTGCAACTGCGCCGCGCAAGTCGCCGTCCACTGCATTAGTATGAAACAGCGACGATCAACGCGAGCGTGATCTCGAGGAATACCGGAAAGATCACCATGATCCACTTGCGCCGCCGCCGCCGGAACTACCTCCGTCGGAAGAGCTCGACGACTCCGATGAAGACGAGCTGCCGCCAAATCCGCTTTGAAATGCCTCCGGCTCACGCCGTCGGCCTCTGCCGCCGCTGCTTCGACTGCTCTTGAAGTTTCTTCGCCAGCGTTCGCGCAACATCGCCAGATATCCTCCATTCGCGACGCCGAGAAACAGGTAGGCGAATGCAAGAAAAACCGGAGAAGCGAGCGGATTCATCATCACCACGAATATGCCGGGATTCACGATGAGAAATAGCGTCAGAAACACTGCCGGTCCGGACAGAAACCCGATCCGCCACCACGAGGCCTCTCGGGGTGTCGGCTGAAGCTCTTGGGCGTAAGTGCTCGCTCGCACGACCGCCAGCCTTCTAACATAGATGGGCACACCCACTATCAGGAACACCCAAATACCGCCCATGATCCACTGGCGCGGTTTGACTTTCTCCCACCAGGGCGCTGATCTTAATTTGATGGAATCGCCTCGCAGGACGAGGTCGTTGCAAATACTCAATGCTTCGCTCAATCCATTGAAGTACGCGTTTTTTCTGAAGTTGGGCGCAATCGCCTCGTCGATGATCTGTTTTGCTTTGATGTCGGGAATGGATCCTTCGAGCCCATAACCTACTTCGATGCGTACCCGCCGATCATCAATGGCCGCCAAAAAAAGCAGTCCGTTGTCCACACCTCTTTGCCCCAGCTTCCAGCGATCAAACGTCGCTGTAGCAGCCTGCTCGATCGTGTCGGGACGTGTCGAGCGAACCAACAGGACGGCCGCGAAGATATGGCTTTCAGCACGCAATTTCTCGATCACGCCATTTAGATCGGATATTTCTTGCGACGACAAAACACCCGCGGTGTCGATGACATTTGGCGTGAAATCCGGAACCTCGAAGCCCCACGACGTGCACGGCAGCCACAGCAGGAGCATCAACACAATTTTCAATCGCATGAACGAATCCTCGCTCCAGCATTGCGTACCCCATCGCATGCATGGTAGCCGCGACCACCAGCGCGTCTATGCGCAACCACTCATTTTTCCCCAGATCGAGCACCGTTCTCCCTCCAGCGTCCGCCGGCGGCGAAAAAAAAAGCCTCTTCGCAGTCGCAGTCGCGCAGCGCTCGCGCTATAAAGCGTCATGACCAAACCCATTGTCGGCGGCGGCCCCAAGAAAGTGCTCTACGCGCTCCAGACAGCGACGCGCATCGGTCTCGCCAGCACCGCCAAGGCGCTGACCGCAAAGAACGCCTGCAAGGCGTGCGGCCTCGGCATGGGCGGCCAGCGCGGCGGCATGACCAATGAACAAGGCGAGTTTCCCGCCGTCTGCAATAAATCGATACAAGCGCAATCAACCGACATCCAGCCCGGCATTCCGCTCGAAGTGATTACGCATTCGCTGGAGGATCTGCGCGAACTCGACGGCCATGAGCTTGAGCATCTTGGCCGCCTCGCCTTTCCCATCTTCAAAGCGACGGACGCGGACCGTTTTCAGCAAGTGAGCTGGGATTGGGCCTACGAACATGCCGCGAAACGTTTTGCCGATACGCGGGCCGAGCGGACCTTCTTCTATTCATCCGGCCGCGCATCGAACGAAGCCGGTTTCGTGCTGCAATTGCTGGCGCGGGCGTACGGCGCGAACAATGTCAACAATTGCTCCTATTACTGCCATCAGGCGACCGGCGTCGGTTTGGGCACGACGATCGGAACCGGCACCGCGACCGTCGAACTCGAAGATCTCGATCGCTGTGATCTGATCGTCGTGATCGGCGCCAATCCCGCCTCCAATCATCCCCGCTTCATGCACAAGCTGAAGGCTTGCCGCGATCGCGGCGGTCATGTGATCGTCATCAATCCCGCGCGCGAAAACGGGCTGGTGAAATTCTCCTTCCCGAAAAGCCCAGGCTCGATGCTGAAGGGCGGCGATTTCATCGCCAGCGACTACGTCCAGCCGCGCATTGGCTCGGATGTCGCTCTGCTGAAGGGCATCGCCAAGGCCGTGCTGGCGATCGGTGCCGAGAATGCGGACTTCATCGCGAACTATTCCATCGATTTTGCAGTTTTTCGCTCCGATGTGGAAAACACACCCTGGGATGAAATCGTTTCGCGCACGGGCGTTGCGCGCGAAACCATGGAACGCATCGCGAAACTCTACGCCGCCGCCAATAATTCCGTGTTCGCCTGGGGCATGGGCGTCACGCATCATCTGAACGGCTCGGACAATGTCGAGATGATCGCCAATCTGGCCTTGCTGCGCGGCATGATCGGCCGCCCCGGCGCGGGGCTGCTGCCGCTGCGCGGCCATTCCAATGTGCAAGGCATCGGCACGATCGGCGTCAAACCCGTACTCGCCGAAGACATCATGGTAAAGATGGAAGAGGTTTTCGGCCTTGCGCTGCCGCGCACCGCAGGCTATGACACGATGGCGGCGATGAAGGCAGCGCAGCGCGGCGAGATCGATGGCGCACTTTTGATGGGCGGCAATCTTTACGAGGCCAATCCCAATTCGAGCTGGGCGCGCGAGGCGCTCGATGCAATTCCGTTCAAGCTTTTCCTAACCACCACGCTCAATCGCGGCCACATCCACGGCATAGACAAAGGCGAGGCGCTGGTTCTCCCCGTCACCGCGCGCGACGAAGAATGGCAGCCGACGACGCAGGAAAGCATGTTCAATTATGTGCGCCTCTCCGATGGAGGCATTCACCGGCTCGACGGCGTGCGACCGGAAACCGTCATCCTCACCGAGATCGCGCGGCGCCTCCTGCCCGATTGCCCGATCGATTTCACCGCGTTTCAGAAGCATCAGAATGTGCGCGACGCCATCGCCAAAATCGTGCCCGGCATGGAAGAGCTGGCCGATATCGAAATCGCCAAGCGCGAGTTTCACGTCAAGGGCCGCGTGCTGCACGAACCTCGTTTCCAAACCGCCGATGGCAAAGCGCGCTTCGTGGTGCGGCCCTTGCCGGACAATCACGTACAGGGTTTGAAGCTCACCACCGTGCGCTCGGAAGGCCAGTTCAACACCATCATCTATGAGCGCAAGGATGCCTATCGCGATAAGGCCGAACGCTGGAGCGCGATGCTCAATTCCGCCGATCTCGCAGCGCATGGCTTCAAAGACGGCGACCGCGCGACGCTCATTTCAGATCATGGCCGCATGGAAGGCGTGACGCTGAAGGCGTTCGACATCGCGCCCGGCAGCGTGATGGCCTATTTCCCGGAAGCCAATGTGTTGACCGGCACTGCCGTCGATCCGCGCAGCAAGACCCCGTCTTTCAAGGCGACCCCAGTGAAGCTCATCAGGTTCGGATCGGAATAAAAACTTAGGGCCATACTCGACTCGCCGTATCCCGTACTTCAAAAAAGTGTGTGAACGTCGATTCAGCGCCATATGTCTCGAACGCTCCGTGCACTTCTCGTGAACTCCGGGCTCTTCACCGCATCGCGGTTCACGAAGGAGGTCAGGCGCAGGAAATTGCCGCCGAGAATCAACCGCTCCTCCCGAGCGGGCAGTTCCAGCGCACGCACCTTGGCCAGTTCCACTGCGGGGTGCAGCCAGGGACCGTCCGTGCCGAATAGAATTTTTCGCGCTCCGGCCCGCCGGACTGCCTGTTCCAGCAGATCGAAGCGACGCACGCCGGAGGTATCCGCATACATGTTCGCATGGCGCACGAGATGATCGATGACGGACAGTTGTGCGCGCCAATCGTCAGCGAAGCTGCCGAGGTGCGGGACGATGAAGTCGATATCGGGGTACTCCTGCGCCAGCAACTCCAGCACGGAGGCCTCGCCTGCAATGTCGTACAGCACCGGCAGCCGGAAACGTCGCGCGGCTGCGCATATCTCGCGGGTGATGGGCGCGTCATGGCGATGGACCTTGATACCGACGAACCCGTAGTCAATCACGGCAACACGAATCATCTCCGCTATGCGGCCGCGATCGCGCTGCCCATGCACGAAGGCAAATCCATACAGGCGACTGCGGCGACTGGCGACCATCCGGGCCACTTCGCGATTGGCCGTGGCGTAGTCGGAATGGAAGGCGGCGAACACGACCGTACGCTCGATGCCGGCGCGCGCGGCACGTCGCAGGTAATTGCCCAGCGGTGCCGCGGTATCCCACGGGCCGGTGAGACCGTCGCCGGTGCCGGCATGGCAATGACAATCGATGATCATGTCGCCGCCACGCCGTGCCGCAGGCGCGCCATGCCGGCAAGAAAATGCATGCTGGTGTGAATGCCGCGATAGAACGTCGGCAGGTGCAGGCGCTCGTCCGGTGCGTGCATGGCGCTGTCGGGCAAGGCGAAGCCCATCAGAACCGTGGGTATGCGCAGCAGGCATCGCAGCAGGTGAACCACTGGAATGCTGCCACCGCTGCGTAGATACACTGGCTCACGCCCGAAGCCGGCACGATAGGCGGCAGCAGCCACTCTCGCGAAGGCAGTCCTGATATCGACGAACACGGATGGCGGCGCGATGCTCGCGACGAAATGGCGCAGCAGTTCGTTGATCTCAACGGGCTGCTGATCGCCGACCAGGCGAAAGTTGAGTTTCGCGGTGGCGCTCGCCGGTATGACAGCCTTGGCGCCCGCCCCCTGGTAACCGCCCGCCACGCCGTTGATCGCCAGCGAAGGGCGAATGGTCGTACGTTCGTACAGCGAGTATCCAGGCTCCCCCCAGGAGCCACGCACACCGGCGTCGCACAGGACCTCGGTATCGGATGGCCCGACGCTCGCCATGTAGCGACGCTCTGCGTCATCGAGATCGCGGACGCGATCATAGAAACCCGGAATGGCAATGCGTCCGCCGCGCTCGTGCAGACGTGCAAGGATTTCACACAGCACCTGGAGCGCATTGGGCACCGCACCGCCGAAGGTGCCCGAATGCAGGTCTCGCCTCGCGCTGCGAACCCGCAACTCGACGCTCAACGAGCCGCGCAAGGACTCAGTCAGCGCCGGACGCTCTGCCGCAAGAATCCTCATGTCAGAAACGACGGCCACGTCGGCCGGCAGCGCGTGCCGCTGCAGGAATACCGGCAGGCTGGCACTGCCGATCTCTTCCTCACCCTCGAACAGGCAGATCACGTTCACAGGCAGTGAACCCGTGCTCCGCAGCCAGCATTCCAGCCCCTTCACGTGTGCGAACAGCTGGCCTTTGTCGTCCGCCGCGCCGCGTCCGTACAGATGCTGTCCGCGCACGGTCGGTTCAAAGGGCGGCGTGGTCCAGGCGTCGACAGGATCGGCGGGCTGAACATCATAATGACCGTAGAGCAGCACCGTCGGTGCGTCTCCTGCGCGACACCAGCTTGCGAACACGATGGGGTGACCCCCAGTCTTAACCACAGTCGCGTTCTCCAAACCGATGCTGCGCAGGTGCCGTGCCAGCCAGTCCGCGCAATTTCGCACGCAGCCGGCATGATCAGTCTGCGCGCTGATGCTGGGAAAACTCACGAACTGCTGCAGCTCCGGGATGAAGCGATGCGCATGCGCCTGCAGGTAGGCCAACGGCGTCATACGCGTCGCAATCCATCAGACGTTCAACACCAGAATGTGCCGGCCACGCCGCAGCCATTTGCCCTGGATTGATCCGCCCGGCGCGCCCGTGCCGCTACCGTACTTGAGTCCGGGCACATGCTGGCGCGTTGCCGACGTGAGCGCTTCGTTGACGACAGCCTCATCGCTCATGCCTTCCGGCGCCGATGCCACGTTCTGTACCGCTGTCGATGCAATCCGCACGAACCGCCGCGCCATCTCGAACTCCTGGTCCTCGAGTTCCAGTCCCTGTGTCTCCAGTTCCAGCGCTTTGCTCAACGCGCCACCGAGTGCCGATCCCACCGCGGTGCCCACGCCGGGAATCGGAATCAGCGAACCCAGCGCACCCCCGACGAAGGGCAGCGCCTTCTTGGCCAGCCCCTTAAGCGCGCCGGCAAACGGTTTCGCGACCTTCTTCACGCCCTGCCACGCCTTCTTGAGGAACTTGCCCAGAAATTGATCCAGCTCGGCTTCACTGGATACCGACATCAGTTCCATCGCGAGCTCCACCTCCTCGGCTTCGCTCATGGGGTATTCGCCCTCCGTCTCGTATGCCGATTCGGCTTCGTAACGGAAGGGTTCGGCTTCGAAACCACTTTCAGTCTTTGCGCCGCAGCGGGCGCAACCACAATTCTTGCCGTGCATGGTCCTCTCCTTCGTTGAGTTCAAGTCGAGATCTCGGCCAGCGCGGCCTCTTCCACCTCGGCGCGCTGGTTGGTAAACCACGGGCGATGATGCCGTCTCAGGTACGCATTGATCGGCCGCTCGCGCGTCCGCGGATCAATATTGCGGGGCAGCGCGGCGGTTGAAACCGTGTGACCGTCAATCGACAGACCCAGCATCTGCGCGCAGCGGCGGTGCTGCATCAGCCGCTTCCGCAGGTCAGTGGCCATGCCGTGGTAGGCCATTTCCTTGCCATTGACGTGGAACCGGATCAGGTACAGCCCCGCGCCCGAGACCGTCCTGATGGCATCCTTGAGCTTGCCCCGCGACACGTATTCCGGTCGCTCGCGCGGCGGAAACTGCGCCAGAGCCTGACGCATCGCCACGTCGACTTCGCTTTCGTCGAACGAAGCCACGTTGCCGAGTTCGTCTGCGGTTGCAAATCCGAACTCGCCATCGCCACTCGGTGCATCGGTCGCTGGCTCATCGGCCGGCGCAGAATCCGTCGCCGCTTGCGGCTGCGCCAAACCTGCGCAAGCACGCTTGAGCGCTTCTTCCGTATCGGGTCCAAGGATGCCCGTGACATTCAGTCCTTGCTGCTTCTGGAAACTGCGCACTGCGCTGCGTGCCGCCGCAGTCATCACACCATCGACCGGTAGCTGGGTCGACATCGCGCGATTGAGGCAATCCTGTGCCCAGCGCACGCGCTCCGACCCCAAGCCGGCGCTCGCAGCGGGATGAGCGGTGTACGACACAGCGCCGCTGAAGCCGGGGCGGAATCCGGGACGCCGCGGTCGTAGCGGTGGCTGCGACCGCCCTCGCATCGGTCCGGGTCGACGCGTGCGCGGCGCCGGGCGAAGCGGCGTGCGCGAGCCCGCACGTGAACGCAGCGGCATACCTTTGCGGAATTCATCCTGCATCTCGCCGGAGAACTCACCCAGTTCATCCTCGAATGATTCGGGCTCGACACTTTCAAATTCGTTCATGACGCCCTCGCAGTTCAGTAGAGGCATGGATGATTACGCGAGCGGTCTGCTCGATATCGGCGGCAGTGTGCCGCGTGGTAATGATCAAGGTCAGGACGGCTGCCATCGCGGCGCACGCCGGCGTTAGCAAACTCGCAATCCCGGCGTTTGCCAGCCGTTCATGCAACTGCTGCACGGGCATGCCTTGGCGCGGCGAAAAGTTTTGCACCGGAAAGGGCAACTGCGTCAGCGCTCGCAAGCCGGCGCGGACCAGGCCCTGGCGCAGCCGCTGCACCAGCGCCATCAACCTGCGGCGCAGCGAGTCGCCGCAAGCCTTGTTCATTTGCAGCGCATGGTGCACGGCGCGCACGTTGGCGACCGACGGTGGACTGCAATGCACACGGGTTTCGCTGTCATGGTTGAAGCGTTCGATGAGCTCGCCACTGCCGGCCAGCGCGGCCACCGGCACACCGAATCCTTTGGCCAGCGAACTGCCGACGATGAGATGCGGACCTCGAATGTCATGCCAGCGCAGCGAACCGCCGCCGCCCTGGCCATAGCGGTTGTCGGGCCGCGGCGCGGCGCCAAGAATTCCCAGCGCCTGCGTGTCGTCGATCACCAGGTAGCCGGCGCAGCGACGCGCGATATCGGCATAGGCTTTTAGCGGCGCAGTGTTGCCGCACCGCTGACAGTACCCATCGACCACGATGATGGGAGTCGTGCGATCCGTCGCCGCCGCATCGACAAGTCGTACGAGCGCCTGGACGTCGTGATGAGGAAACGTTTTCACGGGCACTCCCATCGATGCCACCCGTTCGGTTCCCCATCTGACGATGGGATAGGTACCGGCATCGCGCAGGATGGTGACTGCGCCATCGACATGGCACAGCACCCGAAACAAATCCCAGAACAGGTGCAGTGTCGATGGCAGCAGCACTGCCGCTTCACATCCCTGCAGGCGCGCCAGCTCCGCGGCAGCGGCTGTCGCACCGGGCGGCGAGCGCAGTGCAGCCGGCCGCCCGAGCGTCAGTGACTCCCACGAGCCCAGCGCCGCGCTCGGGTGACGCAGGCCGAGATACAGCGCCGAGGTGAAGTCAGGCATCGACCCGTCCTCAGGCGCTGCGCTGTTGGCTGGCCAGCCGCTTCCGCAGCAATGCCGACGGCAGCGTCGCATCGATCTTGGCGTCCTGCGCCTCGCTGGTGAGATCCACACCGGTCGCTGCACGATAGGCATGAATGTAGCCCTGGATCTGCGGCCGGAAATGCCGCAGCCAGTTGAAGGCCTGCGTCGGCTCCTGCACGTCGCTCCAGAATCCCCAGCGAATGCCGAGCAGGATCTGCTCGCCGAAGACGCCGAGGTTGCGGAACTGCAGCACACTGGTATCGGTCCAGCCCTGCACCTTCTTCATGGCATCGACGCGATCCATCCATGCCTCCGGATACGCTACGCTGATGCGCGTCGGCAGGAACTCGCGGAATTCCGGTCGCGCTAGCAGGAACTGCTGCATCAACATTTCGACACGTGCGGTCGAAGGCAGATCGCCGAACTGGTTGTGCTGGCCCTCGGTCAGGATCAGATGCACTTCCTTCAGAGCGTTGAGTACCGGGAACGCATCGGCCTTGACCGTCGTGTCGTCGTCCTGCTTGAAGAACACATTCGCCATGTGCAGCAAATGGTGGAACGCCTCCAGGAACTTCGAGCGCGTGTCCGCCGCCTTGTGATCCTGCACCGCGCGACCGTCGAGTCGCAGGCCGTAATGATGGTCGTACTCGTAGTTGCGACGCACGACGCTCAGCCGGTGCTGCTCATCCTGCACATAGCCCCACAGCAGGTTGTTGAGTGGGCGCAGCGGATCGATCTCCAGGTTGGCGAGCGGATCAATGCCGGCACCGCTGCGCACGTTCTGAAAACGCCGCGTGATCGCATTGATGGTCTGCACCAGCATCCCTTCCTCATGCCAATAGGACCAGATGAGCTCCATCAGGCAAGGAGCGGTGAGTTTCTCCTGCAGAATTCCGTGACACACGCTGACCAGTTCGTCATCCAGTTCGTCGAATACCGGAATCTTGATGTCGACGTCTGCCAGCTTGCGGCGAATCTCGGCCAGATACGGCAGCGTCCTGGCATCGGCCGCGCCGCCGACGACGGGCTCCAGGTATTTATCGAACAGCGCCCCGAGGCCGTCTGACGGAAACGGCAGATCCCGCAGCGCGAAGGCATTGCGATCACGCGCGTCGTCGAAGCGGTCCGGCTCGGTCAGCACGCCGCAGTTCACCATCACGAATGCTTCGGTCGCCACCTTCAGCAAACGATAGGCATCGGTGTCATTGAAGGGCAGAAATCGTTTCTTTCTCAGGCTGTCGAAACGCACTTTGAACTTGTCCCCGTCCGGCAGCGACGCCGGGTCGGCACAGAACAGCATGTCCATGAAGCGCAGGTATTGATTGAACGAAAGCCGCTCCGTGCTGTTGATGATGCCGCGCCAGTGCGCCAGATCCTCGGTCTCCGCCGTGGCGGTCCGTTGCAATGCCACGCCGAGGTTGCCTTCGATCGGCTGCGGCGTGCGTTCGTCGACCACGAATTCTTCTTCGCCGAGTATCGTTGCGGCATCGGCCGGCACCGGCGCGCCGGGGAACTCCTTGTCCGAGGCGGCGAGCCGCAGTTTCCACGACAGCGTGACATTGCCCGAACGCGTCAGGGGAACCCGAAACGCGCGTGGATTGGCGGCATCCAGCCGCGACTTGAGCGGCGGTTCAAACACGACGTTGTCGCCCAGCACGTTGGAGTTCTCATAGTCCATCGTGCCCTGGAACAAATCGCCCTTGCGCGGTCCGTGGCAATCCAGTTCCTTGCAGTCGTCGGTGAGGAACTTCCGCACGACTTGCGCATGCAGTGCGATGCGGAAACAGACATCCGTGATGCAACCCGATTCCACGCGGACACATTGCGCATCGGTTTTCGGCACGTTGCGGTAAACGACGACATAGGTACCGGGGTCGACGGTGAAGATTGCCTGGCCATCGGCGTTCGTCAGCGCCGACGCCCGATAGTCGTCCGCCGTGCCAGTCCAGCTGTCGGCCTTGAATTTCTCGCGTTCGTTGGCTTTACCGGCGAGGCCGGCATGACGGTACAGAACGATGCCGGCGCCGCGCACTGCGCGCTGCATGTCGCCTGTGTCCGAGACCGTAACGACGATCTTGCCGGGCCGCTTGCCGCCGTCAGCGTCGCAGGCGGGATCGTTGGTGTGGCCGGTGACAGAGTTGGATGTGCCCATATCAATCTCCTCGAAAGTCTTCTCAATGGAAAGTCACGCTATGTTCCTGTCGCAGCCATGTGGCTTGCGCCCGCGGCGGTTTCAGCCTGGCCGTGGCGCAGGCAAACGAAGTGTCGAGCGTGCTGCGCAGTGCCCAATGCGTCAGCAGCTTCGCCACCAGCACGCTTTCGTCCTCCGGTGTCAGCTGCCCGTCCGCCCTCGCCTGCCCGAGCACCGCGAACACCAGCGACGGCGCTGCCTGATACATCTGCGTCGGTGTTCGCGACCAATTGCGAAACAGCGATGCAAGCCGTGCCGGTTGGCGTTCTGATGCATCGAGCGCCTCGGACAGCGATCGGCCGCGCAGCGCCGCCGGCCGGTGATTGACCAGCAATCCGACGAAGCCCGGCATCGTCGCCTGGATCTGCGCCAGGAATTCACGTCGCTGCGCATCCAGCCCGTCGAGCGGGTAGAACGATTCCCATAGCGCTGCGATGCGTTGCCATTGCGGATGCGGGTACAGCGCGTTGCCCATGGCGCAGCTCAGCTGCACGCGAATCCATGGCACCGGATGTGGGTCGTCCAGGTTGATGCGAAAAACAAAGGGTCGCGGCAGGCTCACCACGCCGAGCAGCCCCATGGTCGAGGCGATGCCGACCCGCGCGATGGAAAAAAAATCGGCGACGATCTCCGAAATGCAGCGTTCGTAGTACTGCCACGCGCGGGCGACTCCCGTGCGGGTCTTCTGCATCGCCAACAGCACCGGCCGCAATGACTCCACCAGATCCAGCAAGGCAGCCGCCTGATGTCCGACTTCGTGAATCAGCGACGAAGCGATACCGGCACCCACCATGCGTTCGCGGGGAACACGAATGATGGCGACCGGATTCGAACCACCGCCCGGCAGACGTGTGCGGGCGCGACGAATGGCCGCACCGACACCGCGATCGAGATAGCAGATCACGGGTGGCACTTCGTAGTAGCCACCGCGCAATGCCAATGCATCGGCGGACACGACATCGAGGCCCGACAGCCAGACGCCGATGTCGTGTTCACTGCGCTGCGTGATCACGTCATTGAACAGGTCGAACTGCGTCAGCACGGCGTTGAACCTCAAGCGCAGGAAAGTGAAACGCCGCTGCCCCTCGGCATCGGTCGCTGCCCGGCCGTCACCCTGCAGCCATTGCCGGAAGGAGCGAAGGCGGCGCCGCAGTTCGCGGCGACCTTCCACCAGATGCTGCTCGATCGCCGACTGAGCGCGTGGCAACAAGGCGGCGGCGGGGACCATCGGTTCGAGCAACGCGAATGGCCTGACCCTTTCGAGCCGCGTTTGCAGCGCGCGCGCTTCCTGCGCCAGCGTCCAAGATGCATAAGGGTTCATGAAAACCCCTGCTCAAACACCGTAGAGAACGATCCGGGTGCCGCGGCGAATCCAGCGGCCCGACTGACCGCGGGTCACGCCGAGCGCGGCGCCCGCCGCACTGGGAAGTGCACCGATGAGGCCCGGTGCGAACTTCTGTGCCGCTGCGGCAGCCGCCGATTTCGCGACAGCGGCTGCATTGGCCGCGGCCGGTGACGACGCTGCTTTCTGGACCGTGTTGGCAGCGAAGCGCACGAACTGTTTCGCGCCTTCGAATTCGCGATCCTCCTGCGACAG
Organism: Gammaproteobacteria bacterium; assembly: GCA_020029545.1. Classification (GTDB taxonomy): domain Bacteria; phylum Pseudomonadota; class Gammaproteobacteria; order Steroidobacterales; family Steroidobacteraceae; genus Steroidobacter. The sequence goes on along the minus strand of JAIBJL010000067.1, from coordinate 2,042 downwards.
GGCTTCGGCCTCCAGACCCAGTGCACTGCCGGCTGCCGACGCGAGCCCGCTGCCGATCTTCGCGCCCAACGGACCGCCGAAGTAGCCGCCGATCGCGCCGCCCGCCAGGGGCAATGCCTTTTTCGCAGCGCTCTTCAGTACGCCGCCCACGGCTTGGCCGATGGGCGAACGCACGACCTTGCCGATGGCGCCGGCAGCCTTACTGATCAGGCCGCCGAGGAATTGATCCAGTTCGGCTTCGTTGCTGACGCTCAGCAGCTCGGAGGCCAGTTCGAGCTCGTCGGACTCGCTCAGAACCGATTCGCCTGACCATTCGGACTCGCCGAATTCAAACTGTTCGGTTTCGAAGCTGCCCGTTTCGGGCGTGTATTCCAGTTGTGTGCGGTCGATGTCGTGCATGGCAGGCTCCTTCACTTGGGGTCAGAGAAACGCGTCGCTGTGCGGCGCTAGCTGTTGAAGATCACGATATGAGGCCCGCGCCGGCTCCAGCGCCCGGACGCGTGCGACCCTCGATTCACGGCAAGCTGAACAGGCAATGGGTTACGCAGCAGTCCCGGCGCAAAACGCCTGGCTGCACCGATGACTGCGGATTGCACGGCCGCGCGTGGCGCAGCCGTTGCCGAAGCGCCGCTGGCGTTGCGTATGGCTTCACTTGCGAAGCGCACGAAGTTCCTTGCGACTTCGAACTCCTTGTCTTCGGGACTCAGACCTTCGAGTTCGAGTCCAAACACTCTGCCCGCTGCACTAGCGGCTTGTGAGCCGAACTGAGCGCCTCGTTGGCCGAGATAGCCGCCGATTGCCTGTCCGGCAACAGGCAACACGCGCGACGCTGCACTTTTCAAAGCACTACCCAGCGCCTGCCCGGTCGGCGAACTCACGAAATTGCCGCCAGCACGGCTGGCGCGGCGGATCAGATTGCCGAGGAAACGATCGAGCTCTGCGTTACCGATCGCCTCCAGAAATTCGGCGGTCAGTTCCATCTCATCGGCCTCGCTGAACACCGAGACCCGCGCCGCTTCGGCTTCGTCGGTTTCTGCCGACTCGGTTTCCGGTGTGTATTCGATCAATGCACAAGCCATGACGTACTCCATTCGCAGCGCTGCTGGCGGGTGTTCTCGATGGATGTAATTGCACCGCCCGTGCCAGTGCCTGCGCGCGGCCCTGCAGCGGCCGGCCGCACGACGCCCTGACGAACGCAACCTGCTGTGGATACGCGAGAAATTCTTTGTGCGCTTTTTTTCTTGTGAGGCTGACACAGCGCCCGCTCGGCTGCGCCTTACGACAGCGACTACGAAACCAACTTCGGTCCGATGAACTTCGCGCGGTAAAAAGCGAAGAGCGCTTCGCCTGTCACTTCAGGAGCCGCGCGCAACCGTCCTGGGAGATGCCTTGATCGCGGGCTCGGCCAGCAGCAGGTGTCGGGAATCACGAATCGTGATCTGTGTGAGCATGCGTGTGAAACGCAAGCCAATGCGAACCCTCGCCGGCCCACGATTGCTCCGCGTACCTGACACGATGATGTTTCGTCCAATCCCAGTGAAGGTCGCAGGAGGTCACGTCCAGTGCAGACGTTAACGCCACTCACCTTTTTTGTTGATTAGGAAGGCGATGTTCTTGACGTGATCGTCCTGGTTGCGAGCGATGACGTTGAATAGCATGCGCCTAAGCTCGCATCGTTTAACGCCACGGAGAACATATCGCTCGTAATTTTTTTGTCTTGTGCACTTCCGATCTCTGCCGCTTCTTCCTGTACGTCGCAAGGCGAAGAGGTATCGCACCTGCTGGACAATTCCGCGACGACATGCCGGTTAGGCTGCGGACAATGGTGCTTTGGTGCGAGCCGAAGCTTGTGCCGCAACGGTTCGGGCCGCTGACTCTCGGCCTTGTGGAACGAGCATTGCACAACCCATTCGCCATCTTCCCGGCGGCATTCGATTTCGGCAAATCCATTCCCAGCCGCCGCTGCATCCACGTGAACCCGGCACCGATGAGTCGGATCGGTTGAGGGAAAGACGAAGTCGTCGTCCGTGGCAAGTTCCTCG
>JAIBJL010000357.1 GCA_020029545.1 Gammaproteobacteria bacterium | reverse complement strand
TAGGTTTCTACGACGTCCACCTCGACATGCCCGGCGCCCTTTTCCTTACTAAGCATCCATAGACCGGCATGCGAACCTAGAGATCCGGGAACCCACATACGCGCCTCCACGTAACCGTTCTGAAACTCGATCGTGTGGCCTTTTCCATCATCTGTCTGCAGGTGTGCCTCGACTCTCTTTGAGTCAATGGGGTCGAGCCGAGTCGACATGCTGAGGATTCCCAAAGAAATGCTATATGCCGGGTCTGGTAAAGTGACAGCCATTTTTTCGCCCGGCACTAGAACAGCGTGGACACCGGTAAACCAAGGACCGCTGCCCTGCCCTGGCGGCGAGGCATTCAGTGTGTCGAACTCGTCTGCCCACACTTGCTTGTAGTCGTTCATTTCGATCGGGACATCGGCGTAGCCCATGTCGAAGACCGGATACTCGGCTGCGTTCGCGGCTACACACGCTGATTTCGCCAGAAGCATGGAAATAGGCAGGGTGGTTCGCACTCTCTTTCCCTCAGCAATCTATTGGTCTCGTGCCGGACGACCATGGCTATAGTCCCCGACAGTGGATAAGTTACTCAACGCGTAAGCCGAGACAGGGGCTCGAGCCGGCGGTAGTCGAACCACACCTACCGCGGCGGGTGCATCGTTCGGATCAAGCCGCAGAAACTGCACCAGCGGTGTCAAGACGAATGAAGTCAAGACGATGAAGTCGTAGGCTTCGAAACTGAAGTAGATGAGAAGCGTCGAAAACAGCGCGAACGCGACCAACTTCTCGTTTCGGGTTCTGCTGCGATCGCCCACCCGCGTCCTTAATAGTCCGACGATCGCCCAAATGAGCGTCGCGACGAAGAAGAACAGCCCTACCATGCCATTGTCGGCTGCAACTCGCAGCCATTCGTTGTGTGCAGCCGTACTTGCGTGAATCCTGGAATCGACTGTGGCACTTAACCCGTTCGTTCCAACACCGATGATCGGATTGTCGACAAACGTTTGTGCAGCATGCCTTATCGCCCAGGATCGAGCTTCGTCGCTGATAGTCTTGGAAGACTCCCCCTCGGCCAAGTGGCTAAACGTATTGATCTGTCGCTCGACGTACCCTGTTCTATCGAGGCTGAGGCCAGCGGAAACTACCGCGACGAGAATCAACGGAAGCACGTAAGTAGTGAGAGAACGAAAGTTGAGTAGGAACGGGCTAAAAAGCACCAAGAGGATATAAGCCTTTCGTTCACCAGACAGCAGCGTGATGACCACGACGACAGGCAACAGCAGCGGCAGAAGAATTTTTGCCGAACGATCATCGGATAGTCGCAGCACCAGCAACATCAGAGGCAGCAGGTCAAATACGGCCTTTGGATCAGCTAACAGCTTGTAGGATGTGTAAACGTGGTTTGTTATGTGATAGACAACCACAAATATAAGCAAGCCCATCATGCCTATGCCGGTTAGTTGCAAATATCGCGACATACCGATTTGCGAATAACGATTGGTGAAGGCAATGACGAATGATCCGACAATGATAGCTTGTAGAACGAACGCCAGCCCATTGCTGGCTGACACCCTGAAGGCAAACGTCAGATGGATAAAAAGAAAGATGATCAGTGGCGGCACGAACAGGTTTTTGATGACACGGGACTTAAGGATTCTCCGCACGCTAACAACGAATACGACGACAGCAAATGCAGTAAATAGCGGAATTTTTCCTGGCAAATTGACACCGCATATTAGGGCAACGGATGCGGCCGCAAAGAGCATGTCCCGCCCCAGCGACACAGGCTCGCTCGATTCCACCGTACTGACGCTATGCTGATGGGAATTCATGCAGCATGCCATCGCCAATTCCGGTCAGCCGAACTCGCAACCCACATTGGCTGATTTCCGGAACTACTTCCGTCCACATTTGACACTCGGCAGTTCATACAGATCACGCGACTACCGCCTTGTTATCTTGCTGCCGGAAGCGTGCTTGTGCCGCTCCGATCAGTGCATGATTGATCTCACCATAAATCGCACGCACGGCACCGGCTCCGAAGCGGTGTTGAACCACGCGTGCTGCCCTGCCTGCCATAGCATGATCACCAGTCTTGTTTTCTATCGACTGGACAATAGCAGTCGCGATCGTGTGCGCATCCGTGGCATCGAGCACACGTACTACATCGGTATCCGCATAGTCTCGCAGACCACCGATTAATGGTGCGGCGATGGGTATCCCAGCGTTCATTGCCTCAAGCACGACGATGCATAAACCTTCATGCCGGCTCGGAAGTACGAAAAGATCGGCTGGATACCTGGACCAATCACTAACAAAGCCTGGAAAGTGCACGCGCTCGGCGATACCGAGACGCCGCGCCAGTGCAATGCACTCACCGCGCGTCGGCCCGTCGCCATACAGAGTCAGCGTCACGTCGCGCTGCAGACTGGCGACTGCTTCGATAAGTGCCGATTGATTCTTCGGAGGCGTAAACCGCGCAGCATTCACGATATGGAATGTACCATCGATAGACTCGGCACGCTGCCCTTGCGACGCAAACGAGACGAGCGGAACGATTGTTCGCTCAGCTGGCGATCGCCGATACAGCCGCTGCAGCACGGTCTTGAGCGTCGATTCCGCATCGGCAAATACCCAATCGACTCGCGACGAAGTCAGACGGTATCCAATTTCGTAGAAGCGCTTGGCTAGATGCGAGTTGTGTTCGAAGGACACGAAGAGAATCTCCTTGCAGAACATTACGCTCAATCGGGCAAGCAGGTTCGCCTGAGGCAATGACGCGATCAGGATGTTCGGTCGAAGTTCATGCACGCGCTTTCGCAAACGCTGATACAGGCGCGGGAGGTCCGCAACGTGCATTCGCACTTGATCAAGCAATATTTCCGGCTCATGTCCCGCTTCCGCGAGTTGTGCCTCAATACCGCCGCTTCCCCGAACCAAAGCGATGATACGCAACCGGCAATCAGCGAAAACCCCACCTCGCACCATTGCGAGCAGGCCAGACTCTGCGCCTCCGCCGTCGAACGAATTGATGACGTACAGGATCAAAGGGACATTCCTTCGATCACTAGACAGCTCGTTCATGGTTTACCATCGTTGTCGACAAGATAAATACGCACATCGCGAACTCAACAATCGACGCTCTTCTCGATGCCATTCACTACTTTGGTGCATGTGGCCCGGGGAACACCTTCGTTGAAGCCCATTGCTGTGCGCCGAGATCTCCATTTGCGCGCCATGAGGGCATGAGCGACTCGAGGAAAAAAGACAATAACTACGCGCGAGCCCCACGCTCGTAAATTCCCCGGCTGAATTTTCGTCGCGAAGCCCAACAGTGGCCGCGCCTTGGCAAACTGACCTTGCAAGAAATAGTGGTTTCCCAGTTTTCGTGCACGTTCTGAAAGTCGTTGAGGCACCAGCGCGAGAAGTTCCTCGTCATCGGCCGCCGCCTTCAATGCCACCAGTGCGTGGTATGCCATGAGATCGCTGCGCCCTCCGGTAATGCTCGACGCCCTGCTTCGTTTGTAGAGAAGGGGTGCGGGTATGAAAACGAATCTGCATTTGCGCGACAGACGTAGATAAAAATCCGTGTCTTCAAACACGCGAATGGTCGGATCGAAGGCGCCGCACGCTTCAAATGCGCTGCGCCGGATCAGGGTCGCCGAAGGAATGATGGGGGGATCCCGGAGGAAGAATGCACGCGTCGTGTTCTCTTCTCCAGTGATATCCAGAACCTTCGCCTGGTGTGCGTCGGAGAGATCGTCGGACGCGAAAGTGAAATAACCCGAATACGCAAGGCCGACGACTGGACTTGCCGCCAGCACAACAACTTGCCGCTCCAACTTGTCCCTGGCCCATACGTCGTCGCCATCGAGTATCGCGAAGAATGGCGCCGTAGTGGCGCGTATCGCCAGATTACGCTGCGCCGGCAGACCAGCGCCTCCCGTTCCATAGATCACGCGAATGCGCGTGTCCCATCGCTCGATGTCCTTCAATACCGCTAACGTATCTGGCTCAGATCCATCATCTGCTATGACAATGGATTCAATGAGATCCACCCGTGTCTGGTTCAACACGGATCGCACCGCGACACCGATGTAGGCACCCTCGTTGTAACAGGTGATGACTACGGCCACCGACGGTTCGGAAGCCGCAATCATCGCATCACGTGACATGAACAACCTCATCCTTCACGGCGAAATCAAGCCGCGCAAACCTGACACGCCATGCAATCAGCTGCATAGTGTCCTGTACAACGCGACGTGCTGCTCGGCAACTTTGTCTATTCCGAAACGATCGCTGACTGTCGCACGTGCAGCGGCGCCGAAGGCACGACGTGCCGCAGCGGTCATCGTCACGGCCGTTTCCAACCGCTGAACGAATTCGTCGAGATCCGCCGGGTCGAATAGCAGACCAGATCGATTGTCTTCGACGATATCGGTGACGCCACTCACACGCGACACTAGCGGCATCAGGCCGAAGCTCATGGACTCGAGGAGCGCATTTGACATGCCTTCGGAAACCGAAGTTGATATGAACACATCAGCCGCGCGCAGCGATGCGGTCACGTCGGCGACAGCGCCGGTGAATATCACTTTATCTCGTAAACCCAGCTCGCTTGTCAGTGCTTCCAGTTCAGCCCTGCAGGTGCCATCTCCGACGATCTTCAGGGTAGCAGCAGCATTGTCACGCAGCCTGGAGAACCCTCGAATCATCATGTCTACCGATTTCTCCGGATCGAGCCTCCCGAGATAGACGCATCGAACGGTACTGCCTTGCCAAGCACCGTCAACCAATGCAGGCAACTCGACGCCATTCGGAATTTCGTGAATGCGATGCGATGCGACTTGCCATCGTCGCAAGTCCTGGGTGATCTCACGACTATTGGCCACGTAACCGGTGGTGTATCGTACCAGCACTCTTGAATACCAACTGCCGATGACGCGCTTTCTGCTTACCAGATCGATATCGAAGTGTTGCTGACCGCCGCGTCCGATCTTGATCAGGGTCGGCTTGCCCAGCAGGGCGCCTGCCAGCACCGCAGGAAGTGCATGCAGCCGTCCGTGAATGATATGGATGATGTCGTAGTTGCTCCGGTTGCGAGTCAACCACCATAACAACTTTGCCCCCCACACCAGCAAAGAGAACATGTGGCGCCCCCCCAGGTTCGGAGGGCTTTGAACGCGAAAGCGCCGCAGCGAAATGGATTGATCGTTGCCGTGCGTGGGCGTCTGCGGGAGCACGCAGGGCGCGAGCAGCGTGACATCGATACCCAAGCGGCTGAGCGCGAGTCCGAGCTTCCTGCTCTGCTGCTCCGCCCCACCAAACGACTCCGGCAAATACGTCGGGAGCACTAGCACGATGCGAGGAGCAGCGCCCATGCGCGCTGTACTGGGACGTCCATTGGCTGC
>JAIBJL010000356.1 GCA_020029545.1 Gammaproteobacteria bacterium | reverse complement strand
TTTACTACAACCTGCATCTATCCGAGAAACTGCACTTGTCATTGCATCTGCAGCACGCGACCGAGACCGATGCAGACGGAACCAAGCGTGGCTATCTGGTGCCCGGACTGCGCTTTCAAGCCGGTCTTTGAGCGCGTGAATCCACAGGAGCAAGAATCATGATGAACACTAAATCGACAATGATCGCATGCGGATTCGCGCTGGCGCTGTGCGCCCCGATTGCCGCAATGGCGCAGGCAAAGATGAACATGGACCATGCTGCCATGTCCGCCGATGCAAAAATCAAGGACCCGACTTCGGTCGTGATGATCGTCAATCGCGATTCGAATGAAATCGCGTTCATGGACATCGAGAAAAAGACGCTGGTGGGCAGCGTTTTTTTGGGAAATAACGTCAATCCGCACATGGTGATGATGTCGCCCGACGGGCGCTACGTGGTGACAGGAGGCACGCGCGCCAACAAGGCGTACATCATCGAAACCGCGACCTTGAAGTTGGTGAAGGAAATTCCGGTGGACATCGCGCCGGAGCACCTGGCCTTCTCGCCGGACAGCCGCTGGTACTATCAGGGAAATCCCGACGGCGATTCGATTTCCGTGATCGACATGCAGTCGCTGAGCAAGGTCAAGACCATTACGGGCTTTGTCGAACCGTTGAATGTCACCTTCCTGCCCGACGGTTCGAAGGCGTATGTCGGCAACTACGGCGCACACTGGGTTGGAGTGGTCGACGTGAAGCGCCACGAGCTGCTGAAGAAGATCCAGATCTCCGCGCCGGCGCGCTCGGGGCTGGACCCGCAGCGTTACTTGGGAGAGATCAAGGGCATCAACATCGCCGCTCCGAGCATTGATGGTCGTTACTTGTACGCTGCGGACAGCGACCTCGCGGTGGTTGGTGTCATCGACACTCGCGAGGACAAACTGGTGAAGACGATTCGTGTCGGCAAGGACCCCTGGCGCATTTACATGAATCATGACGGCAAATACGCGATTACGCTCAACAACGGCGATCAGACGATCTCGGTCATCGACCTGCATAAGAACGAAGTGGTCGCGACGCTGGAAGCCGGCCCGGACATGACCGGCGTGAATTACGCGGCGGGCAAGGCATTCGTCATCAGCTCCACCAGCAGCTTCGTTTATGTCTACGACATGAACACGCTGAAGGCTGCAGGACGCATCAAGATCGGTACCAACGTGCAACTCGAAACCGCCACGACCGACGTCGCCGACAAAAAAATCTACCTTGCCGATTCCACCGAGAATGCGGTGGTGATCATCGACGCGAAGACCGAAGCAATCGAGAAAGTTCGCAACGTAGGCTTGTATCCTTGGGGCACCCATATCATGGACAGTAAAGACAACTACTGCCACTGAGTGGATTGTTGCGCAGGCGGGTACCATGCGTACCTGCCTCGCTTGCCGATAAGCGCTCGTCTTCGCGCCGCAGGGTGAAGGCGGGCGTTTTGCTTTGGCAGTTGCTGCTGGAATGCGGTACAAAGCACGACCCTATGCCAGCCGCATTTACCCATGACGGTGAGTAATATCATCAGGGCGGTGATCCGATGGAGGATTGCCGTCGTACTTGCGATTGCGACAGCGGCGTTGACGAGCTTATTTGCTGCTTGGCGTGCGCCGCTGGATGCCATTCCCGATGTCTCCGATCCGCAAGTCGTTATCTATGCGAAGTGGCCGCGTAGTCCGCAGCTGCTGGAATCGAACGTCACCGAGCCGCTGATCGCAGCGCTGGCCGGCGTGCCCGGTATCCAGTCCATGCGCGCCACGTCGCACATGGGCTATTCATTCGTCTATCTCATATTGAATGATGCCGCCCAGCGGCCCGCGGTACAGCAGCGCGCCCTCGACACCATCAATACGATCCGCGCGCGGCTGCCGAGCGACGCGACGATATCGTTGGGTCCGAACGCCAGCAGCGTCGGCTGGATTTATCAATATGCGCTGATCGACAAGCAGGGGACACACGATCTGCGCGACCTGAGGCTGCTCAATCAGTCGATCGTGAAGGCAGGGCTGCAAAGCGTGCCCGGGGTGGCCGAAGTGGCGATGGTCGGCGGCTTGGAGAAGCAGTATCAGGTCAAGCTCTATCCGCCACTGCTCGCGCAATCGAGCTTGACGCTGCGCAATGTGATCGACGCTTTGCAGGGTGCGTTTCAGGAGGCGGGTGGACGGACCATCGATGTCACCAATCGCGAATACCAGGTGACGGGTTCCATCGGCAGCGGCAGCGTCGACGATCTGGAGTTGCTGGTCGTCGGACGTGACCGCGCCGGCAAGGCGGTGCGCCTCAAGGAAGTCGGTTACGTGCAGATCGGCTACGACCTGCGACGTGGGCTCGCGGACTTGGACGGCACCGGTGAAGTGGTCGGCGGCATCGTCGTCATGGAGCATGGCCAGAATGTGCTCGCCGTCACCCGCGCGGTGGAAAACAAACTGCATGCCCTGGCGGCCACCTTGCCGTCGGGCGTCACGGCAGTGAATACCTACAATCGTTCCACGCTGATCCGCCAGACACTGCGCAGTTTCGTCGAGACGCTGCTTTATGAGTTGCTGGTGGTGGTGGTGGTGGTCGGCGTGTTCTTACGCAATGTCCGTACCGCCTTGGCCCCCATCTGTATTCTGCTGCTGGCCACCCTGTTCACCGCGTTGCCGTTGGCCGCCTTCGGTCAGACCATCAATCTGCTATCGCTTGCGGGACTGGCCATCGCGATCGGCGAAATGGTCGACGCGACCATCGTCATCGTCGAGAACTGTTCGGCCGAACTGGCCGCGCACCCCAACGCAGACGAAGGTGAACGGCGTGAGATCGTGGTGCGCGCCATAGCAACCGTCACGCGACCCTTGTTGTTCTCGCTGCTGATCATCCTGGCGTCTTTCCTGCCGGTGTTTTTCCTGGGTGAGCGCGAGGCGCGACTGTTCGATCCGTTGGCCTTCAGCAAGACGGCGGCGATGACGTTCTCCACCTTGCTGACACTGTTTCTGCTGCCTTTGCTGGCGGTCTGGATTTTTCGACGCTGGAATGCGGCGCCCCGACGGGAGACTGCCATGGGCGTGCGCATCTACCGAGCCATTCTTCACGGTGCGATCCGGTTCCGGTACGCGGTACTCCTCGCCGGCATTGCCGTCATGATTCCCGCGATATGGCTGCTCGGCAATTTTCGCAAGGACTACATGCCGGAACTGGAAGAGGGTTCCGTGCTGTACATGCCGACGACATTGCCCGGCGTGCCGGTGCGCGAAGCGGGCTGGGTATTGCAGGAAATGGACAAGCGCCTGAAAGCCTTTCCGGAAGTGGAACGCGTATTCGGCAAACTCGGTCGCGCGGACACCAGCACCGACCCGGCGCCCGTCACCATGATCGAGACCACCGTACTGTTGAAGCCGCACTCGGCGTGGCGTCCTGGCATGACCAAAGAAAAGCTCGTTGCCGCGATGAACGACGCATTGCAGGTCGTGGGCTACGTAAACACTTGGACACAGCCCATTTCTACGCGGGTCGTCATGCAGGACACGGGCATTCAAACCGCGGTCGGCCTGAAGGTGAAGGGTACGGACCTGGCCACCATTCAGCGGCTTGCAGAGCAAGTCGAACATGTCTTGCGTGGTGTTCCCGGTACGGCGGCCGTGGTCGCCGAGCGCATTGCGGAGGGTTACTTCATCGATGCGCATTACGATCCGGCACGCATGGCAGAGCGGGGGATCACCGTAGATGAAGCCTTGAACACCGTGCGCTATGCCATCAGCGGCGAAAATGTCGTCGCTGTGCCGCAAGCCGATCGGTCCAGCGTGCCGCTGAGCGTGCAGTACTCGCCCGAGTACATCGATACCCTGGAGAAAGTTCGTACCGCATCGGTGGTGACGCAGGATGGCCGCGAGGTTCCGATAAAGGAAGTGGCGGACGTGGCTGTCAAGAAACTGCCCGAGATGATCCGCAATGACAACGGCAAGTTGGCGGGTTACGTGTACATCTATTTGCGTGACACGACGGCCGCCGATTACGTTGCCGCAGCGCGGCCCATCCTCGCAAAGCAAGTTCCCATGCCGTCCGGTTACGAAATGGAATGGACCGGCTTGTACAAGTACACCGAACAGGCACAGGCGCGGTTGCTGTTTATCGTGCCGCTGACCCTGGTGATCATCTTTGCGTTGCTGCTCTTGGCGTTCAAATCGCTCGCCGACAGCCTGCTCATCATGCTGTCGGTGCCGTTCGCATTGGTCGGCGGCGTGTTCCTGCAGGCGGCGTTGCAATATTCCTTGACCACCGCGGTGGTGGTGGGCTACATCGCATTGTTCGCGATTGCCATTCAAACCGGCATTATCATGATCGTGTTCATCCGCCAGGCGCTGGCTGCGCGCCGTCCAGGTCAAACCTACGTGGACGCCGTGATCGACGGGTCGGTATTGAGGCTGCGCCCCAAACTGATGACCGTGGGTGCCACGGTGTTGTCGTTGTTGCCCGTGATGCTTTCCCGCGGACAAGGGCTGGAGCTCATGAAGCCCATCGCTACTCCCACGATCGGCGGAATGCTGAGTTCCACGATTTATGTGCTGCTGCTGATCCCGTGTTTGTTTGCCATCGGCGAGGACTGGCGCCAGTGGCGTGCTTCACGAATCCACACGTCTCGGTCAGCGAGCGCGTAGTTGCCATGCGCATTTCGACCTTGCTCTTGTCGCTTACCGCCTGGGGGGCGGCGTGCGTCAATGCTCAAGGCACTCCGCCGCATGGCGCCACATCGCCTGGCGATCGCCAGAGCCTTTCACGTCTGGCTGACGGTCCAGGCAAGGACTTGGTCGTCGAACATTGTGCCGGCGCTTGTCACGAGATGCAGCGCATCGAAGAATCGCAAGGAACGCGCGCGGAATGGGTGACGCGCATTCGACGCATGCTTCGCCGAGGCGCCGTCATACCCGCAGAACGAATCGAGCCGTTGGCAAACTATCTTGCCGCCGCTTTACCTCCGCGCGTGCGAGCGCACTCGACCAATGCTTCGCCCATCGCCGTCACCCTTGGCGAAGTCGCCATTCGCCCGATTCAAACCTGGGTGCGTGCGGCAGGCGTCATACAGAGCGATGCGCAAACGCTGCTCGTCGCGCTGTCAGGTGCCGACATAGAGTTCGTCAAAGCCGGGCAGCGCGTCCGCGTGTTTGCAATGAGTTCCCGCTCTTCCATGTTGCAAGGTCGGGTGACTCGTGTAGTCGAACAAGGCGAGGGCATGCAGGCAGAGATACGCTTGGCCGTGCCAGCGCGCGATGACGATTATCTGGTAGAGATCATCACGGAGCGGGATGCGCTCTTGTCGATCCCGAACGAAGCGATCATAGAAGAAGGCGAGCGCCAGGTCGTGTATGTCGAGAGCCGGTCCGGCGACTTCGAGCCACGCACCGT
>JAIBJL010000355.1 GCA_020029545.1 Gammaproteobacteria bacterium | reverse complement strand
TTGCCAAGAAATGCTCGCAGCCGTCGATGAAGATAGCCACGACGCGGAGCAGATCGTGTGGCTTCGAATTTCTCGACAGCAACGTAGGAGCAAGACATGAAGATCGTCGTTATTGGTGGCAGTGGCCTCATCGGTTCCAAGCTGGTGAGCACTCTTCGCAGCAAAGGCCATGAGGTACTCGCGGCATCTCCCGATTCGGGCGTGAATACGATCACGGGTGAAGGACTGCCCGAGGCATTGGCCGGCGCGCAGGTCGTCGTCGACGTCGCAAACTCACCATCCTTCGAGGATGCGGCCGTTCTGAAATTCTTCGAAACGTCAGGAACCCATCTTCTCGCCGCGGAAGCACGCGCCGGTGTGGGACATCATGTTGCTTTGTCGATCGTGGGCACCGATCGAGTCCCCGGCAGCGGCTATCTACGCGCGAAGGTCGCTCAGGAGAATCTGATCAAGAAATCGGGTATTCCCTATTCCATCCTGCGCTCGACACAGTTCTTCGAGTTCATCGCTCGTATTGCGCAATCCGCTCCGGACGACAGTGTTCACGTCTCGAATTCGCTCTTCCAGCCCATCCTCTCTGCCGACGTCGTTGCGGCGCTCGCCGACATCACCCTCGGATCGCCGATCAACGGCACCGTGGAGGTCGGCGGCCCGGAACGATTCCGAATGGACGACCTGGTCCGGCGCGTCCTGCGAGCAAATGGGGATAAGCGCGAGGTGATAACGGATGCTCACGCACGCTACTTCGGCGCCGAGCTCAGCGACCAAAGCCTCGTTGCAGGTTCGGGAGCCCGCACTGGATCGAAGCGTTTCGAAGACTGGCTGAAGGAGTCCGCCTCTCAGCGGCCTGCCGGCAAGGCAGCTACGGCATCTGTGGCGACCCGTTAGTACGGATCGAATTCATCACGGGAGTCCGGCTCCGGAGTTGGGGAAGAAGCCGCTCCGAAGCCGGCAATCAAAGTTGGAGAACCAGCCTCGCGGTTACGTACCCCAGGCGCTCGGGGCTACAGACAAAGGGCTCAAGCGGGCCGCGCATGCTCTGCGCTCCGTCACCCACTGAGCTTTGGGTCAGACCCGCTTGGGAATGTTGAGTCCGCGCGTGACCGCGGGTCGGGCGACAAACGCTTCGAGCGAGCGGAGGACATTCGGGTAGTCCTGGATGCCGACGAGTTCACCCGCCTCGTAGAAGCCGGTGAGGTTGCGCACCCACGGAAAGATCGCCATGTCGGCGACCGTGTACTCGTCGCCCATGATCCACGGCTGGTCGGCGAGGCGTTCGTTGACGACGGCGAGCACCCGCCGCGATTCGTTCACATACCGATCGCGCGGGCGCTTGTCCTCGAATGCCTTGCCGGCGAATTTGTGAAAGAAGCCGACCTGGCCGAACATGGGCCCGAGGCCCCCTACCTGGAAGAACAGCCACTGCAGCGTTTCGTAGCGGCGACCGGCATCACGGGGCATGAACCTTCCGGTCTTGTCTGCAAGATACGTAAGGATGGCGCCGGACTCGAACAGCGCGAGCGGCTTCCCCTCCGGTCCATTGGGATCGAGGATCGCCGGAATCTTGCCGTACGGATTCAGCGAGCGAAATTCGGCTGAGAGCTGGTCATTCCTGTCGAAGCTCACAAGGTGTGGCTCGTAGGGCAAGCCGGTCTCCTCGAGCAGAATGGAGACCTTCACGCCGTTCGGTGTCGGCAGCGAATACAGCTGTAGCCGCTCCGGGTGCTGCGCGGGCCACTTGAGGGTGATGGGAAAGCGCGAAAGCTCGGTCATGACACATCCTGCAAACGATGAAACGGGGTGCACAAGCTTAACCCGCAGCGACTCGACGACTGTCTCTTGAATCGAGTGATGGCGGAACTGTCGCAGTCCAGGATGGTTGCCCTGGGGAATGCGAATTGTTATCGTTTCACTCAGGCACCATCCGTTGCCTGCGAAGCACCCGGGACTTGCGGGGGTCGCCCACCCCCTTCAGGAAGGAAAATCGGTGCATTCAGTCCGGGTTGTCTGGCCAGTTGCCGTCGCCGCGCTCATCTCATCGTCCGGGGCGTTGGCGGACGAAAATCTCTTCGGCTATGTGAAAGGTGCCGAGCCGCTGCCAAAGGGCGCTATCGAGCTGTATCAGCAGGTGACTTCCCGTACCGGAAAAGGCACGGGCCACTACCACGCCTGGGACTTCAGCACCGAGCTGGAGCGAGGCTTTACGGACAAGCTGGCCGGCGCGGTCTATCTGAATGCCATGCGCCTGGATACCCAGGGCATTCTCATCGATGCGTATCTACCTAAGGACAAACAGTTCGGGCTGAAATTCTCGGGCGTGAACGGGGAGCTGCGTTACAACGTGCTGAGCCCGGCGCGCGCGCCGATAGGCCTCACGCTGTACACCGAGTTCGCCTACGGCACGCTCGATTCGCATTCGGGCCAGAAGAAGAAGACGTTGTCGTTTGAGGAGAAGCTGCTGGCGCAGAAGTATCTGCTCGATGGCCAGCTCATCTTGGTGGGGAACCTCGGCCTCGAGGCCACGCGCGCGAAGCGCGAGCCGATTGCAGATCTTCCCGAGGGTTTCGAATGGCCGACCGATCCCGAAATGGAGATCGAGATCGAAGCGGCGGCTGGTGTGAGCTATCGCTTTGCGCCGAGCTGGTTCGCGGGGATCGAGGCGGTTTACGAGCAGGAGAACGAGACCGAAGTGGGGCTTGAGCGCTGGTCGTTTCAGGCCGGGCCCGCCATTCACTACGGCGGCACCAAGTGGTGGGGCACGCTCACCTGGCTCCCGCAGATTCAGGGTGGTGGAGAGAAGTATGAGGGGCAGGCGGACCGGAACCTGCATCTCATCGAAAAGACCAAGTACGAATCGCGCCTCAAGTTCGGCGTGAATTTCTAACGCCGAAAGCCCATGCGACCCGCCCCTCACCTGCTGATGCTCGTGCCCGCCGCGATGGCGGCGGCACCGACCGCACACGCGGTGAGCTATCTCGCGATTCCGCAGGCGCAGGCCGCCGTCTTTCCGAGCGCTGAGCGCTTCGTGGATGCCAAGGCGCATCTCACCGATGACCAGCGCGATGCCATCAAGAAGCTGAGCGGTGTGCGTCAACGCGAACCCGAGCAGCCGGTGTGGCGCGTCGAACAAGGTGGCAAGCAGGTGGGCTGGTTCTTCATCGACGAGGTGGTAGGCAAGCACGAGTTCATCACCTATGCCCTCGGCACCACCCTCGACGGTCACGTGACGGGCATCGAGATTCTGGACTATCGCGAGACGTATGGCTTTCAGGTCCGCGAAGCGTCGTGGCGGCAGAACTTCCAGGGTAAGTCCCTGGCTGATCCGTTGCAGCTCGACAGCGACGTTCCCAACATCACGGGCGCAACGCTTTCGTGCCGGAACGTGACGAATGGCGTGAAACGCCTGCTGGCTCTGCAACGGATAGCGCTCACCGATGCGAAGTGATCCGTCAGACGCAATCGTTCGGCGCATGAAGCCGCTGCTCGGTACCTTCGTCGAGATCGTGCTTGATGCGGGCAGCGCTACGACCCGCGCATTCGATTGCGCGTTCGGTGCCATTGAACAAGTGGCCAGGTCGATGAGCTTTCAGGACCCCGCGAGCGAGCTATCGCAGCTGAACGCCAACCCGGGTCGCTTCGTGAAACTCTCACCCCTGTGTGTGCGCGTGCTGCGCGCGGGCCGCGGGCTCTCCATTGCGAGCGCTGGGCTGTTCAACTACACGATTGGCGGCGCGCTCGTGCGCGCGGGCGCATTGCCGGATCACGGCGGCGGCACCGTGCTGGATCAGGGAACATGGCGCGACGTGGAGATTCGCGCCGGAGAAGCTCGCTTGCGCAGACCAGTGCGCATTACGCTGGATGGCATCGCGAAAGGCTATGCGCTCGATCGCGCGACGCGTGCGCTCCGCGCCGCGGGCGTGAGCGCGGGCTGGATCAATGCAGGCGGAGATGTGCGCGCATTCGGCTCGATCACCGTCCCTATCGCACGCCGGGAGGCCGATGGACAGCTGCGCACTTTGGGTGGCCTAAGAGAGAGTGCCATCGCGACCTCGGTCGTCGGTGAATCGCCCGATCAACGTTTTCCCAGCAGGATCGTAGGGACGCACGACACTCAGGCGGCGTGCGGCGCCTGGACCGTGCTCGCGCACCACGCCTGGAAAGCGGACGCACTCACCAAAGTGGCGGCGCTCGCCCCGGAAGCTACACGTGAGCAGTTGATCCGCCGTCTCGGCGGACGTTTATTCATCCTTCGCGAATCGGATGACCCGCTTGCATCGAGTTCGCACGGCCGGCGATGTCACTCGTTCGGCGCATGGTCAATAGTGCCGCCGACGGAGAGTTTGCACTAGTGATCGGCTACCCGCGCTACTTCAAGACAGTGCTGTGGACGGTGCTCGGTGCACTCATCATCACGGGACTGTTGTTGATACCGGGCGCGCTGGAGCTGCGCTGGGAAATGGACGCGCCCTTGCAGCTGCCGCGCGGCACGCGCATCGGCGTGGCAGCTCTGCACGCGCTCGGCGCGTTCCTCATGCTCGCGGTGCTCGGCTCGCTATTTACCTTGCACATGCGCGTCGGATGGCGACACGGCGAGAACATCCGCTCGGGTCTGACCACAGTCGGATCGATACTCGCACTCGTGCTGAGCGGGCTGGGCATCTACTACCTTGCCGATGAAGCGTTGAGCCGCTGGACGAGCGCGTTGCACATCGCTCTCGGCGTAGCTGCCACTGCAGCCACGGCTCTGCACTACGTGCTCGGGCGTCGTATACGCGCCGCTCGGCTGGCGCGCCGTCATATCACGCTCGCGGCAGACGCGCCGAAAATTGCCGAGCATTCGCGTGTGCCGGGAGCACGCGAGCACGTGCGTCCCGCTGCACGCCGGCGCGCCTGAATCAGCAAAAACCCTTCCGCCTAGCTGCAGGATCACGCCGGGCGGGCAAATGACTCCCAAAAAGAGAATCACTTTAGCGTCTGCACCAGCTCCAATCTGCTGTGCACGTTGGCCTTGCGGAAGATCTTGTTCAGATGTGTTTTGACTGTCGCTTCCGAGATATTCAGACCGTTCGCGATGGCCTTGTTGCTCAGTCCCGCGAGCAGCAAGTTGAAGACATCCTCTTCCCGGCGTGACAGCCCCAGCGCTTCGAGCTTCGCAGAATGTTGCGTCGGATTGGCGACGACGCTCGCGGTCGCAACGGGGTCGATCATCCGCCAAAGGTAGCAGGCAAGGAACACGCTGAACGCTGCGTACGGCACGGAACTGAAAAGGAACTGCTCGCCGTCCGCCCCGAGATCACCCACCGGAGAACGTAGATCCGCCACCAGCCCGAGCAGACTTTCGACATACCCAGTGGCGGCAAACGACAGCAAGGCCCACGCGAACCATCGATCGAGGCCCGCCTCCACCCGCCTTGC
>JAIBJL010000354.1 GCA_020029545.1 Gammaproteobacteria bacterium | reverse complement strand
ACTGCAGAATTCTCTTGATCACTTCATCACCCATTTGCCGGGTACTCAAGTGCTTGCCTCCGGCAGCAATATCCGCCGTCCGGACCCCGTCAGAAATCGCATCCGCGACTGATTTTTCAATCAGTTGCGCTTCTTTTTGCAATGCGAGGGAATGACGCAGGAGCAACGCTGCGCTCAGGATGGTGCCGATCGGATTGGCAATTCCCTGGCCTGCAATATCTGGCGCCGACCCATGGATGGGCTCGTACAAACCCAGTGTGCCGGCGCCCAGGGACGCTGAGGGGAGCAGCCCCAGCGAGCCTGCCAGTACCGATGCCTCGTCGGTCAGGATGTCGCCGAACATGTTTTCCGTCAGCAGCACATCGAAGCTCGATGGCTTGCGAATGAGATGCATGGCGGCAGAGTCGACCAGCATGTGCTCGAATTTCACGTCCGGAAATTCGGCTCGCAGCAACTGCTCGACGGTCGAGCGCCACAGGCGCGAAGTCTCCATGACGTTTGCCTTGTCGACCGAAACGATCTGCTTGCGTCGTCCCTGCGCGAGCTTGCCGGCAACGCGCGTGACCCGCTGAATTTCTGCGACCGTGTAAGTACACAAATCGCTCGCGCTGTCGGCAGTGCGCGTTTTCTCGCCGAAGTAGATCCCGCCGGTGAGTTCTCGCACGACCATGATATCGGTGCCTCTCAGCACTTCGGGCTTGATCGCAGTGGCATCCAGCAGGGCGGGGTGCAATGTGACGGGGCGCAGATTCGCAAACAGTCCCAAAGCCTTGCGAATGGCAAGCAGGCCTTGCTCGGGACGTACCGGTGCCGACGGGTCCGACCACTTCGGTCCACCCACGGCGCCGAGGAGTACAGCATCCGCAGCCCTGCATGCCGCGGCTGTCTGCTCGGGTAGCGCGCTACCGGTGGCATCGATGGCTGCGCCGCCGATCAGGTGCGATTCAAAACTGAAGGTATGGCCGAAACGCTGGGCAATGGCTTCGAGTACGCGTACGGCTTCAGTGACGATTTCGGGTCCGATCCCGTCGCCGCCCAGCACGACGATGTTTGCTCTGCTCACGGTGCTGCTATTCATGCATGTCTCTGTTCGTGCCTGGCAATCGCTTCGGACTGTTTGAGGAGATAGCCCAGCTCATCGATGCCGTTCAGCAGACAGAACCTGGCGAATGCTTCGACCTCGAACTTCACGGCCACGCCGGTCGGTAACGTCACAGCGTTGGTCTCCAGATCCACTGTAATTTCACTTCCCGGATTGCTCAGCAGCCAGCCATGCGTTGCTTCATCGACGACAATGGGTAACAGCCCATTCTTCAGCGAGTTGCTGCGAAAAATATCGGCAATCTCGGTGCTGATCACCGCTTTGAAACCGTAATCCAACAATGCCCAGGGTGCATGTTCGCGCGATGAACCGCAGCCGAAATTGCGACCCGCAATCAGCACCTGACAACCGGCGGCTGCCGGCTGATTCAGAATGAAGTCGGGTTTGGGCGCGCCGCCGGCATCGTACCGCCAGTCGGCAAACAGCTGTTTTCCCAGGCCTTCCTTGGTCGTCGTCGTGAGGAAGCGCGCCGGAATGATCTGATCGGTGTCGATGTTGGTCGACGGCATGACGACGGTACGTGACTGGATCTTGCGAATAGCTTGTTGCATAGGTTTCAACCTGATTCCCTTCCTCCCATCACCGGTGAAAGGTTAGGAAGGAACTTCCAGCCTGCAGAGGTTACGCGTTGACGACGGACGGCGACGGCGCCAGAAAATCCCGCGGATCCGTCACTCGTCCAGTGATTGCGGCGGCAGCCGCGGTGGCTGGACTGACCAGCAGCGTGCGTGCGCCGATGCCTTGGCGACCTTCGAAATTGCGATTGCTGGTGCTCACTGAATACTGACCTTTGTCGACCAGATCGCCGTTCATGCCGAGGCACATGGAGCAGCCGGATTCGCGCCATTCGGCGCCTGCATCGGTGAAGATTTTTGCCAGTCCCAGGGCCTCGGCTTCGCGCTTGATCTGCTGCGAGCCGGGCACAATCAATGCGCGCACGCCTTTGGCCACTTTCCTGCCCTGCAGCACGCTTGCTGCGAGTTGCAAGTCGGACAAACGACCATTCGTGCAGCTGCCGACAAATACCACCTGGATCGGCTTGCCAATGAGTCGTTCGCCGCCGGACAGGCCCATGTAGGCCAGTGCTTTGGCGTGCACCGCGTCGTTATCACGCACCGGAACACTGCCCGTAATCGGCACCACCATGCCGGGATTGGTGCCGTACGTAATCATCGGTTCGATCATGTGTGCATCGAATGGCACTACCTTGTCGAAGCGCGCACCTGGATCTGTCCTGAGCCGCTGCCAGCGCGCCACAGCGCGATCCCATTCCGCTCCTTGCGGGGCCATGCGCCGCCCCTTCAGATAGGTAAAGGTCGTTGCATCGGGAGCCACCATGCCAGCGCGCGCGCCGGCTTCGATGGACATGTTGCACACTGTCATGCGCTCATCCATCGACAGCGCCTCGATCGCCGATCCGCGATACTCGATGACGTAACCGGTGCCGCCACCGACTCCGATCTTGCCGATGATGGCAAGGATCAGATCCTTCGCCGTCACGCCTGCCGGCAAGCGACCGCCGACCTCGACCGCCATGGTTTTCGGCCGACGCTGCAACAGGCACTGCGTGGCGAGCACGTGGCCCACCTCGGTCGTGCCGATGCCGAAGGCGAGGGCGCCGAACGCACCGTGCGTCGCTGTGTGACTGTCGCCGCAAACGATGGTCTTACCGGGCTGCGTGGCACCTTGTTCAGGACCGATGATGTGGACGATGCCGCGCTGATCGCTGTCGAGACCCAGCAGTTCGACGCCGAAGTCACGTGCGTTTTTTTCGAGCTCGCGTACCTGGCGCGCTGCCGACTCGACTTTGATCGGAATCCGACCGAACACTTCGTCGGGATCGGTCGGCGTGGAGTGATCCATCGTCGCCAGTGTGCGATCGAGGCGTCGAACCTTGAGCCCCTCGGCCCGCAACAGCGAGAACGCCTGCGGCGAGGTGACCTCATGCACCAGATGCAGGTCGATATAGAGAACCGCCGGGGTGTCGACAGTTTCCGGGACGACCTCGTGCTGTTCCCAGACTTTCTCGAAGAGTGTCTTACCAGCGGCCGGGCCGGCCGCTTGGCTGTGCGTTGAAGCGTTCATCGATATGCGGTGGTTGGCGTGGAACTGACGCGGAGCATGCCTGCCGGGAGCGCTATGTGGAGTGATGAATCCTCAATGAGGCGTCGTCGTTCGCGATGCCAGGCGCAGCGCCTCACGTGCCGGTAGCCGCCGTGCTCTGCGAGGTGCCGTCGTCGCAGCGCTCCAGCCATCCCCATCGATCAGCCGTCTTGCCGGTGAACAGACCGAAGAAAGCCGATTGCAACGCTTCGGTGATCGGGCCGCGTTTGCCGGCGCCGACGGTGATGCGATCGACCGAGCGAACCGGCGTAATCTCGGCGGCCGTGCCGGTCAGGAACATTTCATCGGCGAGGTAGAGAAACTCTCGCGGAATGGCTTCCTCGCGTACTTCGAAGCCGTGCTCGCGCGCCAGCTTGATGACGGTATCGCGAGTGATGCCCTGCAGAATCGAACTCGACAGGCCGGGGGTGAAGATGACACCGTCACGAATCACAAACAGGTTCTCGCCAGCGCCTTCGCTGACCGAACCGTCGGTACCCAGGCCGATGCCTTCGGCAAATCCGAGACGCTTGGCTTCCATGCTGATCAACTGACTGGACAGATAATTACCTGCGGCTTTGCCCAGCGACGGAATCGTATTTGGCGCAAGTCGCTGCCATGACGACACGCACACATCGATGCCGTTCTCCAGGCCATCGGCGCCGAGGTAAGCACCCCATTCGAACGCGGCGACGACAGTATCGATCGGCGGCGCAATCTTCGGTGCGACACCGATCTCGCCGTAGCCTCGGAACGCAAACGGTCGCAGGTACGCCCCCTTGTTCAGCGAGTTGGAAACGATGATTTCCTTGCACGCTGCATTGATCTGCTCGGGTGTATAGGGAATGTCGATGCGATAGATCTTGGCCGAATCGAACAGTCGACGGGTGTGATCCTTGAGGCGGAAGATCACCGGACCATTCGGTGTCGCATACGCGCGTTCGCCCTCGAATACGGTCGAACCATAGTGCAACGCATGCGCCAGTACATGGACCGTTGCCTTTTCCCAGGGCACGAGCTTGCCGTTGTACCAGATGTGCTTCGCTGCAGTGATAGGCATGAAACGATTCTCCGACGTTGAAACGAAGTGCGACTTCAGATCGCTGCAGCGGCGCGACCGGCCTCGGGATCGCTCCCATCATTGCCGTTGCGACGCTCGGCACCGGTGCGCTCGGCCGTCAGTCGCGTGGTTTCGATGCGATTGATCACTTCCAGGTATGAACGTGCTGCGGCTTCGATGATGTTTGTGCTGACGCCGGCACCGCGGTAGCTGCGACCATTGTGCTCCACCGTCAGCAGCGCCTCACCCTGTGCATCCTCGCCGACCGTGACGCTGTGAACTTCAAACTTGCGGACCTGGACCGCCGTTCCGGTCGCCGCATCGATTGCCTTGACGACTGCGTCGACCGGACCTTCCGCCGTCATTTTCTGAGTGACCCGGCGGCCATCGGTATGCGCCAGGTCCAGTATTGCCGTGGCCGACGTTGCCGAATCGGTCTGCAATTGCATGCCGAGCAACGACCAGGGGCCCTCGGCACCTTCCGCGCTCATCACCAGTGCTTCGATGTCACCGTCGAACAATTCCTTCTTGCGATCGGCCAGCGCCTTGAACTCTTCGAACAGCCGGTTGATCTCGGCATCGTCGACTTCGAAGCCGAGATCCTTCACGCGTTCGCGAAAGGCGTGACGACCGCTGTGCTTGCCGAGTACCAGATTGGTCCGCGTCAACCCCACATCTTGCGGGCGCATGATCTCGTACGTCGAATGGTGACGTAGCATGCCGTGCTGATGAATGCCGGATTCATGCGCAAAGGCATTCTCGCCGATGATGGCCTTGTTACGCGGAATCGCCATGCCGGTGATCTGCGAGACCAGACGGCTGGTCGGGTAGAGGCGCGTGGTGTGAATGTTGGTATGGACGCCGAAGAACTGTTCGCGGGTCTTCAATGCCATGGCAACTTCTTCGAGCGAGCAGTTGCCGGCACGTTCGCCGATGCCATTGATCGTGCATTCGATCTGCCGCGCGCCGGCGCGTACTGCCGCAAGGCTATTCGCCACAGCCATGCCGAGATCGTCGTGGCAATGCACCGACAGCACGATGCGATCGATCCCTCGCACCTGCTTTTTCAGGTACGCGAAGACTTCGTGAAATTCCTGCGGGACGGTGTAACCCACGGTATCCGGAATATTGACCGTGGTGGCGCCTGCCTCG
>JAIBJL010000353.1 GCA_020029545.1 Gammaproteobacteria bacterium | reverse complement strand
TTCCCACTTCCCTGTGGGTCGGCCGGCTGTGTTCTCGACACAGCTCGGCATTCCCTACATCCTTGTAGGTCACGAGTGGCAGGGCTCGGCGGTGTCTTGTAGCAAAGCATTGCTTCGCTCCGCCGAGCGGGTGGCCATGGATGGACACCCCGGGCTTGCGCGCAGCAGGACTGCGCAGCGCAATGCCCGAGTCGCTGTTTCATACTAGGGTGGCTGCGCGGACGGAGAGTTGCTCTGCGGTTGTCGTGTCCACAGTGCGCTGGCCCAGGCAGCGAGACCGCGACAAATTACGTAGAACGCTGGAGTGAACAGCAGGCCGAACAGCGTCACACCGATCATGCCGAAGAATACGGCGATGCCGAGTGCCTGGCGCATCTCGGCGCCGGGGCCCACGTCGATAACCAGCGGCAATGTACCTAGGATAAAGGCGACGGAAGTCATCAGTATGGGACGCAATCGCTGCCGCGCCGCCTGTTGTGCGGCTTCATGGCGCGACAGGCCACGCTCATCTTCATCCTGCTTCGCGAATTCGACGATCAGAATCGCATTCTTCGCTGCCAGACCTACCAGCACGACCAGCCCGATCTGAGTCAGGATGTTGTTGTCCCGTCCCATGATATTCACGCCCAGGATGGCAGCGAGGAGGCACATGGGGACAATAAGAATCACCGCCAGCGGCAGCGCGAGGCTTTCATAGTTCGCCGCGAGCAGCAAGAACACAAACACGACAGCGAGACCGAAGACGAGCGCTGCCGTGTTGCCTGCTTTCTGCTGTTGAAAGGCGAGTTCGGTCCATTCGAACGTAAAGCCTCGCGGCAGAACCTTCGCTGCCACCTTCTGCATGGATTGCAGTGATTCGCCGGACGAGAAGCCGTGTGCCGTATCTCCCTGCAATTCCGCAGACGGATACAGGTTGTAACGCACAACGCGGTAGGGTCCGCTGTCGTTGCGTAATGTCATCACCGAGTCGAGTGACACCATCGCGCCCGAGGTCGCGCGAGTTTTCAGGCGACCGATGTCGCCGATCTCGTCGCGATAGGGTGCATCGGCTTGGGCAGTCACGCGATACGTACGACCGAGAAAATTGAAATCGTTCACGTAGGCGGAGCCGAGATAGATTCCGAAGGTGGAGAACACATTTGGCAGCGGCACGCCCAGCCGTTCCGCGCGATCGCGATCGATGTCCGCGAACAAGCGCGGTGTGTGCGTGTTGAACGTCGAGAACACGGATTGCAGGCCGGCCGTCTGATTGGCCTCGCCCATCATCGCGAAAGTAGCGCGCTCGAGCGCCTGGAAACCGGCGCCGTTACGATCTTCAATCATCATCTTGAAGCCGCCGCCGGTGCCGATACCGCGCACCGGTGGTGGTGGGATGATCAGGACGTGGCCCGCGGTGATGCTGCCGAGACTTGCGCGGAGTTCGTTGGCGATGGTGTCGGCGGCGTCTCGCGAGGCGCGCGGTTTCAGCGCGACGAACATTGCTGCAGCATTCGGTGCGTTCGTGAAAGTGGCGCCGTCCAGGCCGGCAAACGCAACGGTAGACTCCGCTGCCGCGTGCTTGAGAGCAATCTGCTGCGCCTGCCGTAAGACTTCGTCTGTGCGTTGCAATGACGCACCGGGCGGCATCTGAATCACGCCGATGAGGTAGCCCTGATCCTGCGCGGGAATGAAGCCGCTCGGTGTCGCGTAGAACCGCCATCCGGCGATCGCAATGAGTGCCACATACGCAATACCGATCGGGATCAGTGCGCGTACGGCTCGCGCGGTGAATCGGCCATAGCGCTCGCTTAAGCGATCGAAGCCGCGGTTGAACCCGTCGGCAAATCGAGTCAGCCATCCCTTGCGAGGCGCAGCAGCTGCATCCTCAGCTTGGGCGCCATCGACGCGGGCCTTCGGCTTGAGAATCAGCGCCGCGAGCGCCGGTGACAAGGTGAGGGAGACAAACGCCGAAATGGCGGTAGAGCTGACGATGGTCAGCGCGAACTGCCGATAGAACTGGCCGGAGATCCCTGGAATGAACGCGGTAGGAATGAACACGCCCATCAGGACCAGCGCGATCGCGATCAGCGCACCCGCTACCTCGTCCATGGTTTCGTGTGCGGCCTGTCGCGCAGGAATTCCTTTTTCCTCCATGAGGCGCGAGACGTTTTCAACGACCACGATGGCATCGTCCACAACGATACCGATGGCCAGCACCAGACCGAACAACGACAGATTGTTCAGCGAAAAACCGAATGCTGCGAGAACCGCGCCGGTGCCGATCAACGAAATCGGAATGGCAATAATGGGTATGAGCGCGGCGCGCCAGCTTTGCAGAAAGATCAGCACCACCAGCGCGACGAGAACAACCGCTTCTACGAGCGTACGCTCGACCGCACTGATCGATTCCTGGATGTATTCAGTGGGATTGTAGGGAATGCGATAGGCCATGCCCGGCGGAAATGCTTTTGCGGACTCTTCGAGCTCTCCGCGAACCGCCTGTGCTGTGGTCAGTGCATTCGAGCCTGGCAGCTGTGAAATGGCAATGGCGATCGTGGGCTGGCCCGACAGATAGGCATTGATGCTGTAGTCCTGTGCGCCCAGCTCGATGCGCGCGAGATCGCCGAGGTGCGTGACACGCCCGGACGCATCCGTCTTGACGACGATGTGGCGAAAATCATCGACGCTTTGCAGGCGGCCTTTCGCCTGGATGCCGAGTTGGAATGCGGTGCCGCCCCGATTGAATGGCGGCTGGCCGACGGCACCCGCGGCAACCTGCACGTTGTGCGCGCGAGTAGCGGCAACGACCTCGTCTACTGTCAGACCCAGCGACGCCGCGCGATCCGGATCGATCCACAAGCGCATGCTGAAATCGCGACCACCAAACAGTCGCGCGCTGCCGACGCCCGGAACACGAGCCAGTCGATCGAGCAATTGCAGCGTTGCATAATTCGACAGGTACTGTTGCGGCAGGGAGCTATCGGGTGAGATCAGCGTAGCCACCAGCAGCAGGTCCGGCGAGTTCTTGCGGACCGTCACACCAACCTGACGCACTTCGTCCGGCAGGCGCGGCTCGGCGGTGGCGACGCGATTCTGGACCAGCACCTGTGCCTGATCCACATTCGTGCCGGGCTCGAAGGTGATGGTGATGGCGAGCGAACCATCGCCGGTGGAGGACGACGACATGTAGAGCATGCGCTCCACGCCGTTAATCGACTCCTCTATAGGCGTCGCCACGGTTTGTGCGAGCGTCTCGGCCGTCGCACCCGGATAGGTCGCGTTGACAACCACGGTCGGTGGCGCAATCTCCGGATACTGCGCAACCGGCAGCGTGGGATAAGCAACGACACCGAATATAACGATGAGTGTCGAGAGCACGGCCGCGAAAATGGGCCGGTCAATGAAGAAGTGCGGAAAGCGCATGCGAGTTACTGCAATGTGCCTAGTGAAGGCGCCGGAGCCGAAAGCGGTTGCGACGCCGGCGAAGTGTCGGCCGCCCGTGGCTTGAGCGTCACCGCTGTTGCGTTGACCGTGGCGCCCGGCTGCAGCTGCGCGAGACCATCGAGTACCACGCGATCGGTGGCCTGCAGTCCTGAACGCACGACGCGCAGGCCGCTGACCAGCGGCCCGACCTCGACGGCGCGAGCAGCAACCTTGCCTTTATCATCGACAACGTATGCCAGCTTGCGAGCCTGATCGGCCACGATGCTCTCGTCCGGGATGAGCATTGCATGATACGTACCGGAGCCAAGCAGGCGCACCCGCCCGAACATGCCGGGTGTCAGGAATTTATCCTTATTGGGTAACTCGGCATGCGCGCGTATGGTGCCCGAGCGCGGATCGATGGCGTTGTCGACGAACACCATATGGCCGCGATGCGGATAGTCGGTCTCATCGGCAAGCTGGATGTCTACGGGATTGGGTGCGTAGCGCGATGAGCGCCGCTCGCCGGTGCGATCCTGTCGTACATATTTAAGATAGAAACTCTCCGCGCCTTCGAACGTGAACCAGATCGGATCCAGGGTGACGATGCGTGTCAGCAAGGTGCTGCCCGCCGTGACGACATCGCCTGTGCTCACACGTCGATCTGATATTCGTCCGGCGATTGCTGCGCGTACGGTGGTGAACTCAAGGTCAAGACGCGCGGACGCCTCGGCAGCCTTCCGCGCAGCGACATCTGCAGTGCCGGTCCGGAGGGCAGCGATTCTGCTGTCGTAGTCTTTCCTGCTGATGGCGTTCCCTTTGGCGAGTTCGTCAGCACGTGCCAGCTCGGTTTGTGCATTGGCCAGCGCTGCCTGCGCCCCCGCAGTAGCCGCTACGGCTTGCTCATACGCTGCTCGAAAGGGTCGCGGATCGATGATGAAGAGCGGCTGGCCCTCCTCAACGTCCTGCCCGTTCTGGAACAGGATCTGGGTGATCGTTCCGGAGACGCGCGGCATGACTGCAGCATCCTGCACAGCTTCGAACTGGCCGACGTAATCGTCCCAGTCAGTGACGTCGCGTGCGATTGGCGTCGCGACGCTCACGCGAGGCGGCGCCGGAGGCGATGCCGGTTGTTGACCCTTGCATGCCGCCAGCGTCAGAGCGGCAACCCCAATCAGCAAACGATGCACGTTCGCGGCTCCCATGACACCACTCTATTGAGGGTGGCTGCATTCGTTGCGCTTTGCAAGACCTACTATCGGTATCGTTTACGGTCGATTCTTGTGATCGGTGCCGCCCATCAGCTACAACTCGGTCAGGTATTACGGAGCGAGTCTTGTCTTCGTCGCCTGGGAGAAGATAAGGGGGCAGAAATATTTCGGTCGGTTAACACCGAGCACGGTCTCTCCTAGCAGTTAAATAAATCTGTCTCTTTTGGTTTGTCAATCGAGGTGCCAAGGTTTCGGTACTCCTTGCAGTTTTGCAAACCGCCTACCTCAACTCGCATCAGGTTCGTAAGCAATTCGAGTCTTCCACGACGAAAGCCGGTAGCTGTGCACGCATACTTCACTGCTGATCAATGGCTGCCTTGATCCGCTGTTCTACCGCTATTCGACGAGCCACACACGAGGGAGATCGATATGAGCAGTACTGAAATGCGTAGTGAGGCCCTGGCCAGAGCCCCGGGGATGGCAAGAATCGATTTCAAGCTGGAGGTCATTGCGGTCCCGGTTACGGATCTCGAGCGCGCCAAACGCTTCTATACCAATCTGGGCTGGCGGCTCGATGCCGATTTTGCCGTAAGCGATGGATGGCGAGCCATTCAGTTCACGCCGCCGGGCTCTCCTTGCTCCATACATTTCGGCAAGGCAGATGCATCGGCCCCGGTACGCGGCCTGTTCCTGGTCGTGTCCGACATCGAAGCAGCGCGAGCCGATCTCGTCGATCGCGGCATCGAAGTAAGCCAGGTGTTTCACCGCCCTGGCCCTGGGCAACCGGCTATCGACGGCGTGGAC
>JAIBJL010000352.1 GCA_020029545.1 Gammaproteobacteria bacterium | reverse complement strand
CGTGTCTCGAATGGGCAATAGCCGATCTCTGTAGAACTCGGAGAGCGGCAACAGATGAGGCCCGAAACGCTCGGAGAGGGTTGCGATCCTACGATGCTGGCCTATCGTCGTCATTCGAACGCTCTCGTATATGCGCAGGGATTCGTGACTTGGTTCGGAAAGCAGGTAGGGCTCATACGGCGGCAGGTAACCGCCCGGAAGGTTCGGATGTGCATCACGAAAGCACTGCAATGCGTCCGGATCGTAACCGCACAGCTCATCTGCGCGGCATCTATATTTCGGGAAGACGATGTCTGTCATTTTCGCTCCTTGACAATCCTTCAGAAGACCATGCCGTCGGTCAGCGGTCTCGATACACGAGCAACTCGCGCCAGCTTATGAGCTTAGGCCATCACTTGGCTTGAACTCAATTCCCATCTTGGTTTGCGCGTCCGATCAGTCCATGTAGACGTCACCTCCTCCCGCTAAGGAAGAAGGTGCGTGGGTTCTCACTCCGTTGAGCGAAATCAGGCGTTTCGCGCGATGTCGTATTGTACGTTGATGGCGCCGCCTCGCTTGGCTCCTTTATTGTCCTGCGGCTGGTAGCTCACTTCGAAAGAAGCGAAGTTCAAACTGACGGATTGAGTCTGCAACTCGTCACTCGTGCCGCCGCCTTCAGCGACGTGGGTGACGAGCACATCTTTGAGCGTGATGGTCAGGTATGTCAGCGGATTTCCGCCGGCCTTTCGCAGCATGCCAGTAGCAGCGGTGGTGTCGCCATGTCGACGTAGCTCTCGAACGTGAGGTCTTTGACGTTGACCTTACCCGCGCCGCCGCCTGAGCCAATATGCGTCGTCCCAACTTGGGATAGCTCCCAATTCCATGACAGTAATTGGATGTGATCCTCAAAGCCTTTCACCAACGATTCGCCTTTAAGATCTCCCAGTTTCAGAAATGCCTCGATCGCCATAAGCAACTAAATCTCCGTGTTGAGAAACCATTCGGACGTGATATCCGACGGGGCAGGCTACAGAGCATCTGTCCTGGCAGCAACTCTCAAGTTCTTGGGGTTACGTGCCATCTCTTCGAATCGCATGGCATGTCGCTTGCCGACGCAGGTGTTTCGGTCACGACAGCAGCGCGCTCACGCAGAGGCTGGGTCCGTCTTTACTTTGACGGCAAGGAGCTACGTCGTTAGCCTGTGCGCTTCCCCATTTTTCTGGATGTGACATGAACTGGATTGAGCGCGACAGCGCGGTGGTGTGGCATGGCTTTACGCAGATGGGCTGCTACGCCGACAACGCACCCGTGATCGTGGAACGTGGCGAGGGTCGCGAGCTGATCGATGTCGACGGGCGTCGCTATCTCGATGCCTTCTCGTCGCTGTGGGTGACGACGCTGGGTCATCGCGTTCCAGAACTCGACCAGGCATTGCGCGAGCAGATCGATCGCATCGCGCACTCCACCTTGCTCGGCAACGGCAATCGCATCGCCATCGAGTTTGCCGAAGCGCTGGCGCAGGTGGTCCCCGTCGACCAGGCACATATCCTGTTCGCGTCGGACGGTGCAGCTGCCGTGGAGCAGGCGTTGAAAATGGCGTTTCAGTACTGGACGAATCGGGGTGTGAGCGGTCGTTCGACGTATCTGGCCTTCGGTGGGGCGTATCACGGCGACTCAGTGGGCTCGCTCTCCGTCGGCGCGGGTGGCTTCGGCACGGATATTTTCGATCCCCTGCGGTTTCCGGTCATTCGCGCGCCGACGTTCGGCGATCCACAGGCATTCGAGACAGCGGCAAGTCTCATCGATCGGCATCGCCATGAGCTGGCGGCTGTCATCGTCGAGCCGCTGGTGCAGGGTGCGGCCGGCATGCAGCTCGCGCCGGCCGCGCAGTTCGCGAAACTGCGCATTGCTTGCCAGCGCGCCGATGTACTGCTGATATGCGATGAAGTCGCCACCGGATTCGGTCGCACGGGCACGCTGTTCGCCGCCGAACAATGCGGGCTGCGGCCGGACATCCTTTGTCTGGGCAAAGGCATTACGGGGGGTTATCTGCCGATGTCTGCGACCGTGGCTTCACAACGCGTGTTCGATGCGTTTCTCGGGCCGGACCTGAGCGAGCGAACTTTCTATCATGGGCATTCGTATGGCGGTAACGCGCTGGCGGCGGCGGTGGCTTTGCGCCATCTGCAGTTGTTCGGCGAACTCAAGGTGTTGGCGAATGTCAACGAGCGCTCGGTGCAATTGCGGCGTGCGCTGGATTCATTGCGACGCAGTCGGCCCTGTATCAGCGACATTCGTCTCGTGGGTTTGATGGGTGCCATTGAGATCAGCGATGCAGCGGGCGCGGCGAAGACCGCACGCAAGATCTGCGCGGCCATGGTTCAGCGCGGCGTGCTGACTCGATCACTGGGCAATGTCGTGACGCTGGTGCCGCCGTTGACGATCACTGCTGCCGAGATCGAACGCATTGTCGCGGCATTGACCGGGGCGATCGACGAGGCGGTGGTATGACGCGTTGGGATGCGTGGGCCAGCCAGCAGCTGGATGCGATTCGTGCCCAGGGTCGCTGGCGCGAACTCAAGACTTACGACGGCGATGGTGTGATGGGCACGGTCGACGGACGCCAACTGATTTCATTTGCGTCGAATGATTACCTGGGCCTGGCGAACCATGCGCAGGTGCGCGCCGCGGCCCATCACGCCATCGATCGCTGGGGTACCGGCGCGACTGCTTCGCGCCTGGTCGTCGGTACGCGGCCGGTGCACGACGAATTGGAGCGTGAGATTGCGCAGTGGAAACACACCGACCGCGCACTGGTTTGCCCCACTGGCTTCAGCGCCAATCTGTCGGTCATGAGCACGCTGGGCATCGCGGGCACGACGATTTTCAGCGATGCATTGAATCACGCGTCGATCATCGATGGTTGCCGGCAGTCGCGTGCGCAGGTGCAGATCTATCGACATGCAGATGTCGCACATCTGGACAGTTTGCTGGCGACGGTCAGCGGACCAAAAATCGTGGTCACCGACTCGATCTTTTCGATGGACGGTGACGCGGCTCCGTTGCAGCAGATCGCGCAACTATGCATTCGCCACAGCGCGTTGCTGGTACTCGATGAAGCGCATGCGGTGCTGGGGCCGGAGCTGACGCCGATGCAGGATCTGGAGCTGTTGCGTATCGGCACCCTGTCGAAAACGTTAGGAGCGCTGGGGGGCTGGATTGCCGGATCGCGCCCGCTGATCGAATTGCTGATCAATCGTGGCCGCGCGTTCATCTTTACGACAGGGCTGAGTCCGGCCGATACGGCTGCGGCGCTTGCGGCTTTGCGGATCTACCGCAGCGAGGAAGGCAGCAGGCTACGTGCGCGCCTGCGGCAGCTCATCGACCTGCTGCTGCCTGGACATCCGTCGCCGATCGTGCCGTTGGTACTGGGAGAAGATGCGGTCGCTGTTGCCACGGCCAGTCGATTGCGCGACGCCGGATTGTGGGTACCTGCGATCCGGCCTCCGACGGTGCCCGCAGGAACCGCGCGCCTGCGCATTGCCGTTTCCGCAGCGCACACGCCTGAGATGGTGGAGCAACTGAAAGCAGCCCTGCCGCCAGGGAGTCTGCAGGCGCTGTTACGACATGCCGCCTGTTGAACGCCCGTCGCGGCTGATTGCGGTCATGGGGACCGGCACGGATATCGGCAAAACATGGGCCTGCGCCACGCTGCTGTCGCGTGCGCGCGAACTCCACTGGCGCGTTGCTGCACGCAAGCCGGCGCAATCGTTCGACCCAGGCAATTGCGCGCCGACCGATGCTGCAACGCTCGCCGCCGCGAGCGGCGAAAGCGAAGACACAGTGTGTCCACGTCATCGCTGGTATCCACTTGCCATGGCTCCACCGATGGCGGCAGATCGATTGCAGCAACCCCCATTGCTGCTCAAAAACCTGCTCGCTGAAATTCGCTGGCCGGCAGGCGTGCAGCTGGGGCTGATCGAGACGGCGGGCGGTGTTCGTTCGCCGCTCGCTCACGATGCCGATTGCAGTGAGTTCGCACGCTGTGTGGCGCCGGACGAGGTCTTGCTGGTCGCCGATGCCGGACTGGGAACCATCAACTCAGTGCGGCTGGCGCTGCACGCACTGTCATTTGCTCCGGTCACGGTATTGCTCAATCGCTTCGATGCGAACAACGAATTGCACCAGCTCAATCGCAACTGGCTGGTATCGCGAGACCGATTGCGAGTCATCGTCGATGTGCGCGACATGCTGGACCTACCACAACGACCGTAGCGCGAGCGTCCACGCAATTGCGATTGCCGCCAGCGCGCCCGTGCCGGCAAACCATTGACTGCGACGCCCGTTCAGCAGATCGGGCCAATGCCCATGCACCAAGCCGAGGACTACTCCACTGCCGAAGCCGGCGAGGTGCGCGAGGACATCGGTGTGTTCCCCCGCTGCACCGGTAATGCCGAGCAATGCCACGCCGGCAATCAACGGCGCCCACTGCAGCGCCCAGCGTTGTGCCCCACGTTGTACATGGGCCGATCCGCGCCGCCATGCATAGGCCGCCACCAACCCGAGCATGGCAAAGACCGCAGTCGATGCGCCGATCGTCGTCTGTTGCGGCGGCATCAGCGCGCTGTCGAGCAGATTGCCCGCCGTGGCCGCCACCAGAATACTGAGCCACGCGCGCCCGGTGCCGAGCAGCTGCGCAGCGAAGAATCCGAAGGGTACGCCGAACGCTAGGTTGCCCAGCAGATGCCCGAGGTCGGCGTGCAGGGTCAGCGCAGTGATCGCTCGCCACCATTGTGCGCTGTCGATCGCCGCCGCCGTGAGTCCACCGGCCGCGTTCCAATCGAGTCCCAGCGCCGCGCGACCGGCGCAGTACGCCACGACGATCACGATGACGGCATAGCAGGCCGAGCCGACGGCGGCATTGGGATGCAGCGCGATCGGTGCGGGTGTGGGCGTGACCGCACGACTCTCTTCATCGTAACTGCGCAGATGATGCAGCGCGCTCGATGCCAGCTCTTCGGGTACCCACAAGCCAAACAGATCGCCGTTCGTATGAATTGCGTGTTCGATGCCGACGGCGCGCAGTATGAAGGCACGCTGCTCGCAATCGGCAAGACGAGAGGAAGAAAAGATTTCGGCGAGCGCCATGATGCTGTATGAAAAAGTGAGTGGTGAATAGTGAGTGGTGACTGGTAAGAGCGCTACTTTCATCCTTCGGAGTCGGGCGGCGTTGTTCCATACAACGCTCGGCATTCCCCACATCCGTGTGGGTCAGCCGGCTGCGTTCCCGACACAGCTCGGCAGCCGTCTGACCATTCACTAATCACTATTCACGACTCACTTTCATACGGACAGGTCTTGCGAATTACAACGCCGGCAGTCTACTCTCGCTGCCACAGAGACTGGATTTGCATTTGCGAGCGCGTTCACTTCAACGAGAGGTTCAGCGGCAATGCGACAAGAATTCAATCTGATCGAAGGCGACCTGGAAATCACGGATGACGTGGCGCTGTTCGGGATCTGTCACGGCGATATCACCGTGAAGCCCGAGGGCCATTTGCAGCTGAAAGGTGTCTGCACCGGCGACATCGACGTCGAGGAGCACGCCATCGTCGAAATCAGCGGCATCGTGCAAGGGAAGCTGCGCAATCGCGGCGGCGAGGTCGATGTGCATGGTGTGATTCAGGGGTCACTGCTGGCTAACGCCGGACGTACCACGGTGCATCGCGACGCGATGGTCCAGGCCGACGCCTGAATTTGACGCGAATCTTCGTTCTCCTCACTCTGGCGCTGCTGCTGGGTCCCGCTGCGGTTCTGGCGCAAGCTACGCCGCAAGTCGATTCTTCTCACTCTGCGGCGCCGCCGCCGACCGAGTACCAGCTCGCCCCGGAGCAGCTCAAGCGATCGGCCGCGTTATATCGCACGCGTCTGCTGACGTATGTGGTCGGCACCGTGTATGGCATCGTCCTGCTGCTCGTGCTGCTCAACCTGAAAGTGGCGGTGCGCTTTCGCGATGTAGCGCTCCGGACAAGTCCGCGTCGCTTCGTGCAGGCGATTGTCTTCACGCCATTGCTGCTGCTGACGATCGATGGACTGAGCCTGCCGATCGGCATTTATCAGCACCGGTTGTCGATGCACTATGGGCTGTCGGTACAGGGCTGGGGCTCTTGGTTCTGGGA
>JAIBJL010000066.1 GCA_020029545.1 Gammaproteobacteria bacterium | reverse complement strand
TCTACTTCGCCGGCGATGATCGTTTCGGCGCTCTCGGAGTCTCGACATCTGCACAGGAATACTTACCGCGGCTGCTCGGGCCTTTGCCGACCATCGATGACGCGGATCAGATTCATGAGTTGATCAGGAAAGTACAAGCCAACGAGCCTGTGCCACAAGCGCAACAGCGGCTCATCTCGCCCGGCGTCACAATGGGCGGGGCGAAACCCAAGGCGCTACTCAACATTGAGGGTGAACAGTGGGTCATCAAATTTTCCGACGGTGAACCGACCGATACTCCTTTGATCGAGCATGCTTGCATGACGCTGGCGAAGAAGGCTGGCATTCGCGTCGCGCAAACCATGCCGATACGCCTCACATTCGGGCATGCCGTGGCAATCAAACGCTTCGACCGCAACCGCTCGATGCGAATGCACACTCTCTCGGCGCACGTTGCCTTGCGAGCCGCAGGCGAACCCTTCGGTTATCCGGAACTGGCGCAGCTCCTGCGTCGACGTGGCGTCGTCCGCAAAGATGTTCATCTCTCTCACATGCGCGAGCTGTTTCGCCGGATGGTATTCAACATACTGATCGACAATACGGACGATCACGAAAAGAATCACGCACTGCTCGTGACGAGCTCACAGCAGTACGAACTTTCTCCGGCCTTCGACGTACTGCCCTCCGGGCAGGCGCTGGGTTTTCAGCAGATGCGTATTGGCGAGCAGGAGGCCGATTCGACACTCAGCAATGCCTTGTCGATGTCGCGAATGTTTGCGCTCAGCAGGGACGAAGCAATCAAGGAGGTGCGGACTGTGGTGCACGTCGTCGCTCAATGGCAGCAGCACTTCAAAGCGTGCGGTATCACTCGTGGCGATATCGACCTCTACGCAGAACAGATCGATCGGCCGTTCCTCGCAGATCAACGCAGTGAATTCGTTGCGTCACGACGAAGAAAGTAGGCCTGCGCCGATGCTTGCTGGATGGGAAGCTCACCGCCCACAGAAATAAGTGCGTATCGAGCAATACGCGCGCGCTCAGTGTCCCTCAAAATCAGCGATAACTTCGGGCGGCAACGGCGCGTTGAAATCGTCTGGAGCCTTCACCTTCCCCTTCAGCAATTCGAGCTTTTTTTCACCGAAGGTAAAACCGGGCTTAATTTGGCGAGCGGCTTGCCCGCCTTGGCGATAATCACTTCCGTGCGGACCGCCACCTAACCCACGATCCTGGAGAGGTGGGTTTTCGTTTCGTGAATATTGATGACGTTACTCATGGCGGCATGGCTACCGGACACCGGACTAAACTTGGTTTAGTCGAGGTCGACACATTTAGAGCAAGTCCGATGCCGCAGCTCCGTACTCACGGAAAATCGGGCGTTGGTCGTTGCGCGCTAACATTCCCCGTCCTGGCGAGCCCGCGCGGACCCGCAGCAAGCCGGCAGGTGCGAGCGATGCCGCGCAACTCGGTAGCGGTGAAGCAGTGCCCCCTGTCCGACCTGCAGCCTACCGTCCATAGCCTTTTCAGATCGTCCCATTCACGATCGGATTGAACGCAATCATGCTGCGCTGTGCATCCGTATTGCCCAGGCCGTGACCGGGGAATGCCGTCGGGAAGATCGCCGCTTCACCATGCAACGCCATGTAGTTAAGCAACACGCTCTGCACTAGCAGGTTGACGTTATTGGCGGCAGGACTGCCTGCTGTTTCGACATCGCCATCGCGACGGAAATAGCCGAGCTGCTGACGACGCGTCGTCGGGATACCGGCCTCCTCGAGTAGTGCCGGGCGGCCTGCCGGGCTGAACACCAGGAAGAATGCCGCTGCAGTCTGCTGATTGTCGCCGGTCCACTGACCTTTGCCCCGGCCGTTCACCGACATGTCCACCGCACCGTTCGATGACAGCGAGCCATCGCTGAACACGTACATCATGAGCGGCTTGCCGCGTGCAGCAGCAAACTCCAGGCAGGCACCCATGCACTGGCCGGCGCGGAAGTCACGCTGTTCGCCAGTTGCACGGTCGCCCGTGTGATAGTCGAAGCCGCCCATGCTGATCGTGCCGGCGCCCGCATTGCCTTCAACGACGAGTTTCATCACCGAAGCCGTCTTCTGGAACTCGCCATCGCCGCCAAAGTTAGCGCCGAAGATCGTGGTGATTTCCGTATCCATCGCCGGATCGAGTGCCGATGGGCTGCTGAAAGTTTCCACCGTATCTGCCGTCTTCACATAACTGCAACGGAAACGCTTTTCGGTATCGAGATCCTCGGCTGCGGCCAGGTTGGTCGACACCCTATCGAGCTTCTGTTTGCTGATGCGTACCATGGTTTCAAGCACCGACACTGTGTCCGACGGACTCAGGATCGTGGCGACTTCGCCGGTATCCACCAGACCGACCACATCGGTGCGCCGATCCACCTTGGTCGGCCGCAACGCCGGATCCATCAGCATGGCTGGCGCCATTGAATTACCGCCGGAATCGGAGTTCTGCGAACCGATCAGCGTCAGCAGTTCGCCCTTCGCACCCAAATTAGACGGACCCGCCTTGGCGATGCCGTACATCGGGTTGTGAGGATTGTTGCCTGTATCGTTCTCCGAACGTGCCGGGATGACTGCGCCATTGACCCTGGCTCGAGTTGTCGGTGTCGTTTTCGACAGGATACCGCGCAAGAACGCGCTGTCGGAATGAAACGCAAGGCCGAGTTCGGTGTTGACGAAATTCGTGGTGGCGTTATTCGGCAGCATGTCTCCCGGCAAACCTTGCTTCGAATAGCCTTGCGTCGAAAGGAAATCGAGCTGACCACCCTGCTGCCCGACCAACACGTTCGAGCCGACGATGTTGGCACCTCCCGCGAGATCGAAACAGATGAAGGGAATCTTACCGGCGCCTCCGGAAATGTTGCAGTCGGCCTGAGCCTTCATCGCTTCGATATCGCTCGACAGTGCGCGTGCATTACCCGACTTCAACAGCGCCGCAATCATGCTCGGTGCAACGACGGTGGCGGCACCGGTTGTGAAGCCCTGCGCCAGAAAATCACGACGCGTGACCGGCTTCTTGTGCGAACCGTGACGCAGCGGCTCGTTCAGACCGAGTGCGCGTTTGCGGCGAGACTTGATGATTAGCATGGTTGACGCCCCTTACTGAACCGTAATCGTGGCGCTGCCCAGAGCAGCACCGCACGCAGCCTTGGTCACATCCAGCGCTCGTTGACCAGTACAAGTCGATGACGTACACAACGTCGACATCAGGCCCTCGAGTGCGTTGCCCACGCTGTCATACGCGGTTGCCCCGCCGGTCAAAGCGGGCTGCGAACCGACCGTACCAACCATCTTGGTCAGCAGCGGCGTGATCACCGCCAGGCGCTTGGTCGAATCGGTGAGATCGGACAGATTGCCGCCGCCGAAGAACGCCGAACGCGCCGTCGTGTCATCGACCAGCACGTTGCAGTACTGCAGTGCCAGCTGTGCGACCGAAGTCTGATGCGACGACAGGAATGCCTGGATGTCCGGCGTCGCGGGCAACGACTGACGGATATTGGCAAAGGTGGCCTTCACCTTGGCATTGTTCGGGCTGACACCCGTTACCGCCGCCATCGTGGCATTGATCTGATCGAAGGTGCGCACACCGATATCCGCAGGACGCGGCGCATTGACCGGTGTCGGCGTTGTCGCCGACGCATAAGTCGAGCACACGTTGCTGCGGCTGCCGAGCTGATCAAAGCACAGGAAGAACTCATCCGATGCCGGACCGTCCTCCAGACCAATGATGGTGCCGACCGTCGACAGCGTCTGCCCGGTAGCGGCCGAATAGTTGGCATTCGTGATCGTCGTATCCAGCAGCCGGTAAGCCTGACCGACCGCTGGCTCGGCGCCGTTCAGACCGATGCGAATGCCCTTGATCGCAATGCTGCCGGGCATGGCCGCACCGTCAAGGCTGATGAACTTTGGATTCGTGAACAAGTAGCCGGCGCTGTCGTACTGCGACACTTCGAACATCACATACGCTTTCGGCATATTGACGATGTGGCTGACGCCAAACAGCAGGAAATATTTCTGGCCAACGCCGGCTTCGAAGTTCTGTTTGATCTGCGGCAAGGTCAGCGCCCGATTGTGGATTGCCACCAAGCGCAGCACGCCCGCCCAAGGACGGTTGTTGCTTACCTCATTGCCGAGGACGAAGGCGAAACTGTTATCCCATTCGCCGAGCGTACCGCCGCCCTGCGCGTCGACGTCACCGGTGAATTCGCCATTCACATAGATACGGCGACCGTTGACCGGATCGAAAGTCATCACCACGTGCTGCAGCGATGCCTGCAAACGTTTGTCGGCGTCTCTCGTCGACAGCGCGGGAGTGCCGTTCGAATCGGTCGCCGTGCTGCGATTGAGGAAGTCATAGTTGTACAGCGTCTGGCCCATCGTAAAGTTACGGGCCGTCGTGCTGCCGGAGTAGCTGACGATGCGCGCGTCCTCCTGCGTCACGTTGCCCGGAATCACCCAGGCTTCGATCGAGAATTCGCCGGTCGCCGAGATCAGACGTTGGAACTTGGCGCTGCTGGCGGTAGACGCCTGTGCCTTGGCCATCGGCGTCTTGAACATGACACCCCAGCCGCCGACCCAGTCGTAATCGGTCACGCGCGTGCCATTGAGTGTTAGATCCGCTGCCGGGTCGACACCACTGGTGTCGTAGGCGATTGCACCCTCGCCGCTCTTGAACTCATACAGAGCGATGACATTGTTATCGTAACGATTACCGCCGCTCGCGACGGTACCGTCGTACATGGTCAACGCCTTGCTCACGACCAGTGCCGAATTCACCTGCGTGACCGGAATGGTGTCGGCCATGGCTTGGATCGCCGCCTGCATGATCGAGGCGTTGGTCGCACAGTTGCTCCAGCAATTGTGCGATTCGCTTCCGAGACGGATCACGAAGCGCGAGCTGGCAGGATCGTCGAGGTTCATCTTGGCGATTGCCGCATTGTAGGATTCAGCAACATCGGTCGCCGCGAAGAAAGGCGACTGCGCGGTCGCCGCGTCGGTGCGGTGACAGCCGGCGCAATACTGCGTTAGCAGGCTGTGCAC
This sequence comes from Gammaproteobacteria bacterium, assembly GCA_020029545.1. Taxonomy (GTDB): domain Bacteria; phylum Pseudomonadota; class Gammaproteobacteria; order Steroidobacterales; family Steroidobacteraceae; genus Steroidobacter. The sequence goes on along the minus strand of JAIBJL010000066.1, from coordinate 9,523 downwards.
ACCGGCGTACGCCGCAGGCGGGGTCGCCGGGAAGCGCTTACTCGATCCCGGATCCTTCGCTGTCGGCTCCACCAGTTCGATCTGCTTGCCACCGGTCCCGGTCGCACCGACCCAGTCGGTGATCCAGCGCGTGAGAATGCTGGCGCAGGCGCTGCTGTCGGCCAGCCAGCAGTTGTGTCCACCGCCAACTTTCGTGACGAGGGTTGACTGCGATGGATTGTTGCGGTCGACAACTGTGGATGCCTGCTGATACGCGGCATTGACGTCATCCGAGCGTGCGAAGTTCGGCATCTGTCCACCGGCGTTGTGGCAGTTGCCGCAACGATTGGTGCCGCGCACGTTTTCCCAGAAGCTGACACGGAATGCCTGGATATCGGCCGTGGCCGGTGCCGGACCGCTGTAACTCGGTCCCGCGGTCGGACCGCTGGTCACAGGATTCTGCTCGGTGCTGGCACCGCCGCTGCAGCCGGCAAGGGCCAACACGCTCACGGCTGCGAGAGCAGCAAGTCGCAACACGCTTGATCGAAATTTGCGTTTCATGGCTTGCTTTCCTTATTGGCCGGCGCAGTACGCAGCGGTTTCTGCAAACACGTTCTTCAGGTGATAGCCGCTGCTGCGGAAGGACGGAAGAATCGTGTTGCTGATCTGATCCCGATCCGCCTGGTCGCTGGGCGAGCGGAAACACACGGTGCGAAACACTTTCTCTACCTGGCATTGCGCAAACGCATCGCTGTTCGCCAGTTCCTGGCCCAGCGACTTCGCCCCGGCGCCGCGGCGCACCTGGTCGTCCTGGCCCTGCCAACCGATCAAGGTATTGTGTCCGGGCAGCCGCCAGCGGTTTTCCCAGCTGTCATCCGGTGTCACGAAGCCCGGCTTGAAGTTGTCGGAATTGATTAGATACTTCGGCTGGACCTGGCCTGCGGTGTAGACCAGGCGGCCTTGAGTCTCATCGAAGTCGTAGTAAGCGAAGGCCTGTGCCATCGGGTCCATGCCGCTGTGGCAACCGATACAGTTGTTGAGAAAGACGCTGCTGTCGCCACCGGGACTGCGCGTCACGTCCTGGCGGATACGATCCGGGGGACGCGACGTGTCGTGCACCTGCTCCATGTCACGGCACAGATGATTGAGCAAGGTGAAGCGGAACATCGCGCGGTTCGTGCCATCGATGAAGAACGCTTCGGCCGCCGCGCGCGAGGTGATTACGCCAGCAGTTGCCGTGGCCGGCAGCCCGTTCAGCGATGACTGCGTGCGTTCGACCAGGACCGTGCGCAGATCCGCATTGGTGCCTTCGAGTTCGTCGTAATGAGCATTGCTGGTTGTGGAGTAGGCTGGCGACACCCCGTTGCCGATGTAGACGATGTCGTCGGACAGCAGCCCACGGAAATCCTTGTCGTCGCGCACCATGCCGATGACGGTGGCGGTGTAGTCGTTCAGCGGTGCGAACACCGTCCGGTCGCGATTGGTCCAGGGTGTCGCGAAGTTTTTCAGCGTGACACTGTAGAAGCCGCTTGAACGTGCGTCGCCCTTGTCCATGATGTACATCGCCGTTTCGCTAAGGCTGCTGCTCATCAACTTATTGGTTACGTCATCGAGCTGTGCAGGGCTCGGCGGCGTACCCGTCAACCGGTCGAACATGCGCTTGGCCTGTTCCCTGTTGCCGGCCTGCACATCCTGATGACCGAACGCCATGCAGGCGATGGCCACGGCCAATGCAATGGCTTTCACCGTTGAATGGCTTGCTGCGCGCGTACCGGCTGCTTGCTTGCTCTTCATGTTGCTCATGCCAGACCTTGGGTTGACTCGATTGACCAGACCAACTGCGCCTCGTGGCGTCCATCCCTCATCGCAGTCGGATCTCTCCCGACATTGCGGCCGCGACTATAAGGGGCAAAAAGGCGCGCGATAACTGTCTCAGCAGCGAGACGTCGCGGTGTACAGACAGTACCGACGACCTCACGCGCGCGTGTAGTCTCGCCACCACGATGCATGCGACGCAGTGCGCAGTACCTGTGTGATCTGCGTCCCGCACGTGATACATAAGCTACGCAGCCGGGGCATCGGGAAACCATCGGGTAGGCCCTGCAGCGTTCAGCTCTGTGAACCTGTTAACGGATCGAGCAATATGTCGCGTTGATCATGGCCCGCCTTGCACCGACCCCATCACGGTCGTTGACGAGTCATAGGCATGTACGCCGGAACGACGAACCGACAGAACAACGACCAAGCGCGATTCTTGAGTACTCCATCACAGCGAATACGACTTGCGACCGACATGCACCCAGCGACGAACTCCGGAGCCCGCCCCATGCGCGACACTGCACTGTCTTCCTCGAAGGACGGATCTGCCGGTGCCGATTCGGCATTCGCCACTGGCGTGAAGCGGGCTGGCCTGAAAGGTGTGCTGGTGGGCGCCCTGCTGGCGGTGCTGTCCGCTTGCAGCAGCGGCGACGGTGGGACCGACGTGACGATCGGCAGCGGACAGAGCCTGGGGGGCGGCGCCAGCGGCTCCTCCGGCAGCGGCAATACAGTTGCGGTCGACTATCCGGTGTTCTACGTCAAGCGTCCGGTGCCCGATCCGGAAGACAACGATGCGTCGGTCAATGATGCACGCGAATTGATCCGCTTCGAAATCGGCGCGGATCTGTACACGCGACCGAGCGCCTCACCTTCGGCACAGGAAACCAACCTGACCGCCGCGGAGACGGAAGGTTTGGGCGATATTCGCGACCTCGATGTGAATTTCGACGGCAGCAAAGTGCTGTTTTCGATGCGCGCCAAGTTCATCGAGAATGCCGACGAAGAAGATCAGCCAACCTGGAACATCTGGGAATACAACACCAAGACCAAGGCATTGCGCCGGGTCATCGCCTCGGACACGATCGAGGAGGAAGGCCATGACATCATGCCGCACTATCTTCCCGACGGCCGCATCGTGTTCTCATCGACCCGGCAGCGCCAGGCGCGCGCCATTCTGCTCGACGAAAACAAGCCGCAGTACGCAGCGCAGGTGGAAGGCGACGACCAGCCCGCATTCAATCTGCACGTGATGGATGCCGACGGCACCAACATCCATCAGATTTCCTTCAACCAGGCACATGACCTGGACCCAGCCATCCTGAACGACGGCCGCATCGTGTTCACGCGCTGGGAGCGTGCGATCGACGACAGTCAGATGGATCTGTACAGCATTCGGCCGGACGGTGGCGATTTGCAATTGCTGTATGGCGCCCACAGCCATGGGACCGACCAGGCCGATCCGACGACCGGCACCAACACCGTGGTGCAGTTCCTCAATCCGCGGCCCATGGCCGACAGCCGGACACTGGCGATCATCCGTCCGTTCACAGGAACCGACGAAGGCGGCGACCTGGTGTTGATCGACACCGCCAACTATGTCGATTGCGTGCAGACCGTGCCGACCACGACCTTGCAGACGCCGCCGTCGAACACTTCGCCAAACTGCCTGGCGCAGGCTCGGGCGCTACCGACGCAAGTCAAGGTGTCTCCTGGCCCCTCGCCGGGCGGTCGTTACCGCTCCGCTGCACCGCTGTTCGACGGCACCAATCGCCTGCTGGTGAGCTGGTCGCAATGCCGGCTGCTGGAAGGCACTCAAATCGTGCCTTGCACCAGCGAACGGCTGGACAACCCCAATGCGGTGGAAGCTCCGCCCCTGTACGGCATCTATATCTATGACGTGCGCGACAACACGCAGAAGCCCATCGTCGCGCCGCAGGAAGGCTTCATCTTCACCGAAGTCGTGGCCGGTTCGGGTCGCACGCTGCCGCCGGTGATTCTCAATCGAGTAGCCGGGGTCGACTATCCGCAGGCGTTGGAGTCGGAAAGCGTCGGCATCCTGGACATCCGCAGCGTTTACGATTTCGACGGCGCCGACAACTCGCCGGGCGGCATTGCCTCCGTGCGCAATCCTGCGACCGCCAACTTTGCGAATCGTCCGGCACGCTATCTGCTGCTGGAGAAAGTCGTATCGCAACCCGACAAAGACACGCGGGATGTGCCGAACTTCGCGTTCGGACCGAACGGTCGACGCTTCGGCATGCGCGACATTCTCGGCTATGCACCGATCGAACCGGATGGTTCGGTGAAAGTGAAAGTGCCGGCCGATGTGGCTTTCGCCATCAGCGTGCTCGACGCCTCCGGTCGGCGCATCGGCGGCCGGCATACCAACTGGCTGCAGATCACGGCCGGTGAGACGGTGCAATGCAATGGCTGCCACACTACCACCGGCATTCCGCATGCCCACGGACGCGCCGGCCTGTTCAGCTCGGTGAACAGCGGTTCGCCGGTGACCGGCGCGCCCTTCCCGAATACCAACGCCGCCTTGCCGGCCAACACGGGCGAGACCATGGCCGAAACGCGCGGACGCATCATGTGTGGTGGCGCCTGTAAACCCAGCGTCAACATCGTGCCCTACGATTTCTGGACACCAGCCGCCGCCGCACCGGCCTTTGACGCCTGCTACTCCACCGGCTTGACCGATATCGTCACCGATCCGGCTAACCTGGCCTCGCGACATACCTGCGTGAACGATGGCCTGAAGACACTGCTGCCGACCTCGGAATCCTGCGTGCGCAACTGGACGGGGCGCTGTCGAGTCACGATCCACTACGAGCAACACATTCACCCCTTGTGGAGCGTTGCCCGCATGATCGATCAGGACAACAACGGCGTTGCGGACCTGGATCCGGCGACCAACCAGGCCTATGACTCCTGCGCCGACTGCCACAATACGGTGGACCTGGCCGGCGCGGCGCGAGTCCCGGCAGGCGATCTGGATCTGAGCGATGGTCCGTCCGATGAAGAAGCCAACCAGAAGCGCGCGTATCGCGAATTGCTGTTCGCAGATCGCGGCCAGATCATCGATGCCAACGGCCAGGTGGTGGACGACTGTATCCAGACCCAGATCGATCCGGTCACCAACGTGGAGGTTTGTGTGGCCTTCCGCAACGTCCCACCCCCCCTGAACGTGGCCAGCCCGGCACAGTCGCGGTTCTTCCAGGTGTTTGACGCGGGTGGCGGTACCGTAGATCATCGCCGCTTTATGACCCGGGCGGAGCTCAAATTGATTGCCGAATGGCTCAATGTCGGTGCGCAGTACTACAACGATCCTTTCGTCGCTCCGGAGAATTGATGCTTCGTCTTGTGCGCCTGCTGGCCCTGGCCGGACTTTTCCTAGCAGCAGTCGCGCAGGCAGACGAAGCTCTGCAGAGGGTTCTCGTCGCCGATCCCTTCATCGAACTGCATACCGGGCCGGGCCGAGGCTTTCCCGTGTTCCATGTGGTCGAGCGCGGTCGCGAGGTCGTGATCGTCAAGCGCCGCACCGATTGGTTCAAGGTGCGCACTTCGCAGGAGGTGGAAGGCTGGGTGCCGCGCGCGCAGATGACCGCGACACTGGTGCCGGAAGGCACGCCCCTGGACCTGCACGAGCCAACCCGCGGGAACTACATGAGCCGCCGCTGGCAGGGCGGCGTCATGGCCGGCGATTACGCGGGCGCCAGTCTGATCTCCGTGTTCGGCGGTTACTCGTTCAGCGACAACCTGTCGATCGAACTCACCGCCAATCACATTCTCGGCGAGTTCTCCAACGGCTTCAGTGCCACACTCGGACTGATGCATGTATTTGCCCCGGAGTGGCGATTGTCGCCCTACTTCGTGCTCGGCACTGGCATCATCAACATCGAGCCCAAGACCACGCTGGTACGCTCCGACGGTTCGACCGATCAACTCGGTTACGTCGGCGGTGGCCTGCAGTTCTACCTGACCCGCCGGTTCATGCTGCGTTCGGAATATCGCAACAACGTCATATTCACGAACCGCGACGATAACGAGGAAGTGGACGAATGGAAGTATCTAGGCTTCGCCTTCTTTTTCTGATCGCCACCGCGGCGGTCTCGCTGCAGGGGTGCGGGCTGTTCAGCCGCGGCGATGACGCTGCGCCTGAAGCCGTGCCCGCTTCCGGCAGCACTGCGGTGACCGGCGAGCCTGCCGATCAGCAACCTATCATCGACCCGCAGGTCGAGCGGCGGGAAATCCGCCGCCCGCAGATCGATACCGAAGATTTCGAGATCGGCGCGTATTACGGCATCCTCGGCATAGAGGACTTTGAAAGCCATGCCGTGTACGGTGCGCGTCTCGCCTACCACCTCAACGAGGATTTTTTTCTCGAAGCCACGCTGGGCCAATCCAAAGCGGGACGCACGAGTTACGAAAACCTGTCGGGTCAGTCGGAACTCCTCACCGACGATGAGCGCGACTACACCTACTACGCGCTATCCGCCGGCTGGAACGTGTTACCCGGCGAGGTCTTCGTGGGCAAGAACCGTTCTTACAATTCAGCCTTTTATTTGGTGGCCGGCATTGGCAGCACCAACTTCGCGGGCGACGATCGCTTTACAGTGAGTGGCGGGTTCGGTTATCGGGTTTTGCCTGCCGACTGGATTGCGGTGCATTTCGATGTCCGCGATCACGTTTACGACATCGATCTGCTCGGCGAGAAGAAGATCGTCAATAATCTGGAGGCACATCTCGGTTTATCGGTATTCTTCTGAGAGACGATGCTCACTGGGAGTTTTATGCCAGTGAGGTATCGCATGCGTTCGTTCAGACTGATTCCGTGGCTGCGCGTGAGCGCACTCGCAGCAACAGTGGCTGTGTCGTCGCTGGTCGGCGCCAGTGCGTCGATCGCGCCCAGCTTTGCACTGCCCTCGCGAGCGGGCGAGACAGTGACGCTGGACAAGCTGAAGGGCCAGGTCGTGATGATCAACTTCTGGGCGAGCTGGTGCGGGCCATGCCGTACCGAGATGCCGCTGCTCGAACAGATGTACAAGCGTTATAGTCCGCTGGGGTTCACGCTGCTGGGCGTGAACGTGGAAGCGGACACGAAGGATGCGGAGAAGTGGCTGGCGGCAACGCCGGTGTCCTTCCCGGTGTTGTTCGACAAGGAAAGCAAGGTCAGCAAGCTGTACGAAGTGAATGCCATGCCGAGCACGGTGTTCATCGATCGCAAGGGCAATGTGCGGTACCTGCACCGTGGCTACAAGAGCGGTGACGAGAGCGAGTATCTCAATCAGATTCGGACACTGATCAAAGAGTGAGAAAGGAAGAAGACATGGGCGACGGGCGATGACCAACGGAAATCCCTGCGGGACAGGCGAAGGCCGGACTAAGAAACTGCCTCATGCGCTGGCTGCAGCCTGTTGCCTGTTGCCTGTTGCCTTCCTGCTCGGCGGCTGCGGCAACATCGAGCCCTGGGTGAAACCCTACGAGCGGCAGCAGCTTGCCGATCCCATCATGGCGTTCGATGCGAATCCCGTGTCGACTGCCTACATGGATCATGTGTTCGAAGCGCGCGAAGGCGCGCGCGGCGCGACGGGCAGCGCCGGCGGCGGCTGCGGATGCAACTGACGCAAATGACGAAGTCATTTGCAAAGGGCCACGGGCTACGGGCCACGGGCCACGGTCAGAACGGCAATCCGGTGTGTCTTCTCCTGCCCAGGCCCCAGGCCCCAGGCCCATCCACGACCACCCATCGTCTATTGCTACTGACGTTGCTGCTGCTCGTTGGCGCGGTAACGATGTTGCCTCTTACCACCAAGGCCGGCGTGCTGCCCGAAGATCGCGCCGATGTGCTCTACCATCGCTACGAAGGCGGCGGCGTGACCATTCATGGTCCGTCGGTGCTGGTGCGCAAGAAACTGGCCGAGAAGTATTCGGTCAGCGCGAACTACTACGTGGACATGGTCACGAGCGCGTCAATCGACGTCAAAGTCAGCGGCGCAAGCGAATACAAGGAAGAGCGCAAGCAGTACAGCCTGGGCTTCGACTACCTGCGCGGCAAGACCACGTACAGCCTCAACTATTCGAACAGCAAAGAAAACGACTACGAAGCAAACACCGCCAGCCTGGGCTTGAGTCAGGACCTGTTTGGTGACCTGACGACGATTTCGATGGGCTTTTCGCGCGGCTCTGACACGGTGCAGCGGACCATTCCCGATCCAAACAATCCCAGCGTGCGCATCGTCGATCCTTCGTTCAAGGAAAATCTGGATCGCTGGAGTTATCGCGTCGGCGTGTCGCAGATTCTGACCAAGAGCCTGATCGCAACGCTGGGCCTGGAAACCATCACCGATGAGGGTTATCTCAATAACCCGTACCGTTCGTTTCGCTATGTCGATCCGCTCGATACGACGAACTACCGGCTTGCGACGGAAAAGTATCCGCACACGCGCACCAGCAATGCCATGGCCTTGAACGCCCGATACTTCCTGCCGTGGCGTGCTGCCGCGTTCGGCGGCTATCGCTTCTTCAGCGATACCTGGGGCATCCGCGCCAACACGCTTGAAGTCGGTTACACGCATCCGCTGAAGAGTCTGCCGTTAACCCTGGAGGCGAGCTTCCGCTACTACCAGCAGGACCACGCCGATTTCTATTCCGATCTGTTCCCGCGCGTCGACTTTCAGAACTTCATGGGCCGCGACAAGGAGCTGTCGACGTTCGACAGCATGACGCTGCACATCGGCGCGACTTACGAATTTCTGCCTGGCGGTTGGAAGTTCATCAAGAAAGGCACCATGAACCTGTTCTACGACCGCATGGAGTTCAGCTACGACGACTTCCGCGATGCTAGCGACACCGGCCTGGTCGCGGGTCAGGAACCCTTATACGAATTCGGTGCGAACGTGTACCAGCTGTTCGTGTCGATCTGGTTTTAGTGCGCTGACGCTCGCGGGTGAAGGGCAAACGAGCTACAGGCGACGGCCAGAGTTGAAACGGGCAGAGGCTGGCAACGTGCGAATGTGTCGATCTCTTCTGGCCCCATGCCTGCGGCCGGCAGTCAGTTGCCTCTTGCTTGCCATCACTGGCATCGCCGCGGCCTCTCCTCTCCCCACTCGCGATCAGAATCCGCTGCTTGCCGGCTTCGGCTTGCCGCGGCCGATGCCAACGCAACTACCAGCGTCGAGCTGGGAGTTCAGCGCGGATTTCAACTGGGGCAACACGGCGCTGGTTCAGAACACAGCGCATGAACGCCTGCTGGTCGATGCGGAAACCCGCGAGTTGCGCCTGTCGCTTAACGGGCGGCTGTCGGATCGTTGGCTGGTGGCACTCTCTGTTCCCTATCGTTCCACTTCCGGCGGATCGCTGGATGGTTTCATCGACGGCTGGCACGACTTCTTTGGCCTCCCCGACGGGGCGCGCAGTTCGCTCATCGACGACCAACTGCAATTGTCCTATGCGCGCGCTGGAGTCACGCAACTGGATCGACACCGTTCGGCTTCCGGCATCGGCGATGCCAGCCTCGCCGCGGGGTGGCCAATCAAAACCGCGCCCGATTCAGCACTGACGGGATGGGTCGAACTGAAGCTGCCGACGGGCAGCAGCAGCGATCTCACTGGCAGTGGAGCAATGGATATCTCGGCCATCGTCGCCGGCGAACGTCGCTTCGGCGAACGCTGGTCGATCTTTGCCCAGGCCGGCGCGACGCGACTGGGACGCGGCGATCTGTTTA
>JAIBJL010000351.1 GCA_020029545.1 Gammaproteobacteria bacterium | reverse complement strand
GAGCGAGGGGCTGAAAGGCACCAGTAACATCGCTGCGGCCGCCGCCGTGGGCAAAGCCATTGCCGAGAAGGCGAAGGCGGCGGGTATCAAGCAGGTTGCGTTCGATCGTTCGGGCTTCAAGTATCACGGTCGCGTCAAGGCACTGGCCGACGCCGCACGTGAGCACGGATTGGAGTTCTAGGCAGATTTGTTGTAGGTCGGGCTTCAGCCCGACCTACAGGAAACGAGAGAGTCAGTCGGGCTGCAGCCCGACCTACAGGAAACGAGAATATGGCCAGAATTGAAAGATCGAATGCCACCGACGAGCTCATCGAAAAGCTCGTGGCGGTCAATCGCGTCGCCAAGGTCGTGAAAGGTGGTCGCCAGTTCGGCTTCACCGCTCTGACCGTGGTGGGCGATGGTCGCGGCCGCGTGGGCCTGGGTTACGGCAAGGCACGCGAAGTGCCGGTCGCGATCCAGAAAGCGATGCAGGCTGCGCGCAAGAACCTCGCCAATGTCTCGTTGAAGAATGCGACGCTGCACTACGCGGCAACGGGCCGTCACGGCACTGCGAAGGTCTACATGCAGCCCGCTGCCGATGGTACCGGCCTGATCGCCGGCGGTGGCATGCGCGCGGTGTTCGAGTGTGCCGGTGTGCGTAACGTGCTCGCGAAGAGCTACGGCTCACGCAATCCGATCAACGTGGTGCGCGCGACATTGAACGCGCTGACCAGCACACAGTCTCCTGAAGACATCGCTGCCAAGCGTGGCAAGCGTGTCGAAGACATCGTGGGTTAACCGACATGGCGAACGCTCCTGCAAAGACCGTCAAGGTCACGCTCATCAAGAGCATCTACGGCCACACCAAGGCGCATCAGGCGACCGTGCGTGGTCTGGGCCTGCGTCGCATACGCGATACGGCGACCCTGGTCGATACGCCCGAGGTGCGCGGCATGCTGCGTGCTTCCAGCCATCTGCTGAAGGTGGAAGAACTGTAGGTCGAATTGTAGGTCGGGCTTCAGCCCGACAATCCAAGCGTCGGGCTGAAAGCCCGACCTACCAAGGATAAATGTTATGCGTCTCAATAACCTGTCGCCCGCTCCGGGAAGCAAAAAGATCCGACTGCGTGTCGGTCGCGGCGCCTCTGCCGGCCAGGGCAAGACCTGTGGTCGCGGTGTGAAGGGTCAGCGCGCCCGCAAAGGTGGCTATCATAAAGTCGGTTTCGAAGGCGGTCAGATGCCGCTGCAGCGCCGTCTGCCGAAGATGGGTTTTCGATCGAAGATGTCACCGAAGGTCGCTGAAGTCCGGCTGTCCGAGCTGTCGAAAGTCACTGGCGAAGTGATCGATATCGAGTCGCTCAAGGCAGCCAATGTGATTCCAGCCCAGGCGTTGCGGGCGCGAATCGTGGCTTCGGGCACTTTCGGCAAGGCGGTTACCGTGAAAGGTGTGCACTTGACGAAGGGTGCGCGGGCTGCGATCGAAGCTGCTGGCGGCAAGATCGACGCGGGCTGATCTCTCTCAATTACAGGTTTATCTGACAGGAATCCGTGGCCACTAAATCCGCCACCAACGCTTCGCTCTCGACCTTCGGGGAGATGACACGCTTTGCCGAACTGCGGCAGCGGTTGTTCTTCCTGCTGGGTGCGTTGATCGTGTACCGCATTGGAACGTTCATTCCGGTGCCCGGGATCGATCCCGTCCAATTGCAGCGTTTCTTCGAGTCGCAGCAGGGGACGATCCTGAACATGGTGAACATGTTCTCCGGCGGGGCGATTGCGCGTCTGTCGATTTTCGCACTCGGTGTAATGCCTTACATTTCGGCGTCGATCATTGTCCAGATGATGGCGGTGGTCGTACCGCAGCTGGCGTCGATCAAGAAGGAAGGCGAGTCGGGTCGCCGCAAGCTGACGCAATACACACGTTACGGCACGGTGCTGCTCGCGGCCGTACAGGCTGTCTCCGCGGCCATCGCCCTACAGAACCAGGGCGTTGTGATCGCGGTCGGTCCGCAGTTCGTGTTCGTTGCCGCGGTCACGCTGATTGCCGGCACCATGTTCCTGATGTGGCTGGGTGAGCAGATCACCGAACGTGGACTCGGGAACGGTATTTCCATGATCATTCTGGCGGGTATTGTGGCCGGTCTGCCGGCGGCGATCGCGGGTACGCTGGAACTCGTGCGCACCGGCGAGCTGCATCCTGCGGTGGGCCTGGTGCTGTTCGCGATGGTGATTGGCGTCACGCTGTTTGTGGTGTTCGTCGAACGTGGACAGCGCCGCATCCAGGTGAATTACGCCAAGCGGCAGCAGGGGCGTAAGCTGTATGCGGGCCAGAGTACGCATCTGCCGTTCAAGCTGAACATGTCGGGCGTGATTCCGCCGATCTTCGCCTCCAGTCTATTGTTATTCCCGGCGACCATCGCGAGTTGGTCCGGTACGGCGGATGGGTGGCAATGGCTGCAAAATGTAGCCAGCGGCCTGACGCCCGGGCAGCCGGCTCACATGCTGTTGTACGGCGCGCTGATCATCTTTTTCTGTTTCTTCTATACGGCGCTGGTATTCAATTCGCGCGAAACGGCAGAGAACCTCAAGAAGTCGGGCGCTTTCATTCCGGGTATCCGGCCGGGTCAGCAAACGGGCGAGTACATCGACAAGGTGCTCACGCGCCTGACGGTATGGGGTGCGCTCTACATCACCCTGGTGTGTCTGCTGCCGGAGATTCTGATTTCCCGCTTCAGCGTGCCGTTCCACTTCGGTGGCACGTCACTGCTGATCATGGTCGTGGTGATCATGGATTTTCAGGCCCAGGTGGCGGCACATCTGATGTCGCACCAGTACGAGGGACTGATGAAAAAGGCCAATTTGCGCGGCTATGGTCGCCCGGGTCAAACGTAACAGGAGGCTATAGGCTTGTGTAGGCTGTAGGCTGGGGTCGGAACAGGGGGCAGAGGCGCCTCTCAATCTACCTAGCCCACAACCATATGGCCTACGGCCCGGATTGTATTCGAGCGATCGCATTGGCGGTCGCGGGAGAAGGCAAAATGAAGGTTCGTGCTTCCGTGAAAAAGATCTGCAAGAACTGCAAGGTCGTGCGCCGTCGTCGCATTGTGTACGTCATCTGCTCGGATGCGCGTCATAAGCAGCGCCAGGGCTGACTGTCATTCAACATGACTGCTGTTAAGCGATTGAGTTACTAAGTTTTTTCAGTTAAAGTTCCGCGTTTTCCCGCGGGGAGTGAGTCGATATGGCGCGTATCGCCGGTGTCAACATCCCGATGAACAAGCACGTGTCCATCGGGCTCACGAGCATTTTCGGTGTCGGCCGTACCCAGGCTCAGAAGGCTTGCGAGGCTGCCGGCGTCAAGCCGACGACGCTGGTGAAAGATCTGACCGATCCCGAAGTTGCAGCCCTGCGCTCGCAGCTCTCGAAGCTGACGCTCGAAGGCGATCTGCGCCGGGAAGTGTCGATGAACATCAAGCGATTGATGGACTTGGGCTGCTATCGCGGCATTCGCCACCGTCGTGGTCTGCCGTTGCGCGGACAGCGCACTCGCACCAATGCACGCACCCGCAAGGGTCCGCGCAAGGCGGCGGTCAAGATGAACACGCCGGCGGGTAAGGCGTAACAAGCGCATGCCGGCCCGACCAGGGGTCGTCGGCCGGCGCATACATGAATTGATGAGGCAATATGGCTGAGCAGAAACAGGGTCAGGCCGCCGGTGGCGCAAAGCCTGGCCGCAAAAAGGTCAAGAAGCATGTGACGGATGCCGTGGCCCATGTGCACGCGTCATTCAACAACACGATCGTGACCATTACCGATCGTCAGGGCAACACATTGTCCTGGGCTACGTCCGGCGGGTGCGGCTTCCGTGGCTCGCGTAAGAGCACGCCGTTTGCTGCGCAGGTGGCCGCGGAAAAGGCTGGCGTGGCTGCACAGGAGCACGGCGTCAAGACAGTCGAAGTGCGGGTCAAGGGCCCCGGGCCAGGTCGCGAATCGGCAGTTCGCGCGCTCAACGGCTGCGGTCTCAAGATCACGAACATTTCGGATGTCACGCCGATCCCGCACAACGGTTGTCGCCCGCCTAAGAAGCGCCGCGTCTGATTCCGCATTGTCTGATGCCGTATTGATGAGCAACCCACCCTCCGGTATGCCCGGTGGCGAAGCTCGATAGAGTTTGCTTTAACGCCGTTTCAAATTTCGGGGCAGGATCGTAGTTTTCTGCCCGGGCGTCCTGGACGAGGATTTTTTTTCATGGCTCGTTATTTAGGTCCCAAGTGCAAGTTGTCGCGCCGTGAAGGCACCGACCTGTTCCTCAAGAGTGGCGTCCGTCCCCTGGAGGGTAAGTGCAAGCTCGAAGTGCCACCAGGGGGCATCAAGGGCGAGCGCAAGCAGCGCTTGTCCGACTATGGTCTGCAGCTGCGCGAAAAGCAGAAGCTGCGCCGCATGTATGGCGTCCTTGAAAAGCAGTTCCGCAACTACTACATCAAGGCATCGGGTCGTCCGGGCGCCACGGGCTCGACGCTTTTGCAGATGCTGGAAGGCCGCCTGGATAACGTCGTTTATCGGATGGGCTTTGCTTCGACACGCAACGAAGCGCGTCAGCTCGTGAGTCATAAATCCATCAGCGTCAATGGCGACGTCGTCGGCATTCCGTCCTATCAGTGCAAGGCCGGCGATGTGGTCGCAGTGCGCGCGAAGGCACAGAAGCAGCTGCGAATCACGGCAGCGTTGCAGATCAAGTCGCAGGTTGGATTCCCGCAGTGGGTGGAGGTCGACGAGAAGAAGTTCTCCGGGACCTTCAAGCAGCTGCCGGATCGCGAAGACATTCTGCCCGACATCAACGAAAACCTGGTGGTCGAGCTTTACTCGAAGTAAGCGCGCCGCTCGACCCCTGGTCGATTGACCCCCGCAAGGTCGATTGGCTTTAGAGGGTTGGGCGGAATCTCCGGGTTGTGGCTCGGGTTGCTATTCGATTCGTCACTTTAAGATTCCCTTTGCACTCGTGTATCGAGTGCGAGCCGTCAAGGCACACAAGCAGGTGAAAGATATGCAGGCATCCGTGGGCGAGTTTCTCAAGCCGCGCGTCGTCAAGGTGACTCCGACGACCACCAAGCACGCCAAGGTTGTGATCGAACCCTTCGAGCGAGGCTTCGGTCACACGCTGGGCAATGCGCTGCGTCGCGTATTGCTGTCCTCCATGCCCGGCTGCGCGATCACCGAGGCTGAGATCGATGGCGTGCTCCATGAGTACACCAGCATCGAAGGCGTGCAGGAAGATGTCGTCGATATTCTCCTCAACCTGAAGCAGGTCGCAATCCGTCTGAACGCCCGCGAAGAAACCGAACTGCGTCTGCACAAGAAGGGTCCGGGCCCGGTGACGGCTGCGGATATTCAGCTTGATCACGATGTGGAAGTGTTGAACGGCGACCTGGTCATTGCCAACCTGACCAAGGCCGGCGAACTGAACATGACGCTGAA
>JAIBJL010000065.1 GCA_020029545.1 Gammaproteobacteria bacterium | reverse complement strand
ACGCGCTGTGTCACGGCCTGGAATGCGGCTCGAATGCCAGCAGGACGATCCGTTGCGAGCTGATCGCGCACGGCCAGATGCAATCCCATGTGCAGAAACGGATTCGACTGACCGCTTTCCGGTGAGTAATCGACGTTGAGCACGGTCTCCGATTTTTCCAGCGCACGCTGATATTCCGGATGCAGCTCGATCACATCGGCAATCTGCATCTCCAGCGGCTCCATCGGTAATGAATCACGGCGCTTGCGCCACGCTTCGACGTAAACGCTTCGCAATTGGTCTCGGGACTGGTTATCGAAGATGGGCATTAGTACACCGCGTGCATGGATTTGCTCCTTGGAGATACATCGAAATCTAGTATGGCAGTTATTACTGCTGTGGTAACTTGTTCCTACATGATGTTCCTGCACTCCCGATCCGGGTTCGAGTGAGATGACGAATAAGGCGAGGTGGTGCGCGTCGTGGACAGGGGAAGTTACTTCGCGAGCTTGCGCACCAAATCCACCAGACCGATCGCAGTGACGCCGTCATTCTCCGGCCATGTGTCCGTTCCTCCGTGAACGAGATAGCTCTCTTTCACTTTCAGTGCTTGGCGCGCGCTATAGAAGCCGCGTGAGAGCGTGGGCGCGGATGGGCGCTTGATCTCGACCGCGATCTCCGGCTTGCCGCCGCGTTCGAACAGCAGATCGATCTCTGCACCATCCTCCGTGCGATAGAAGTAAGGAGTACGCCGCTCGCCGGCCGCCGCAATGAGATTCTCGATGACGAACCCTTCCCAGCTTGCGCCAGCGACTGGGTGCCCCAGCACACCCTCCCAGGTCTCGACGTCAAGCAGCGCGTGTGTTAGGCCGCTGTCGCGAATGTATGCCTTGGGCATGCGCACCAGCCGCTTGCCGACGTTGCCGGCCCACGGGCGCAAGCGACGCACTAGAAGCAGATCGACCAGGAGATCGACATAGCGGCCCACGGAAGGCGAGGTGACGCCGAGACTGGATGCCAACCGTGCTTGATTCAGTGGCGTGCCTTGTGCATGAGCAAGCATCGTCCACAGCCGTCCGATGGTTTTAGTCGGGAGACGCGGAGCGAACATTGGTACGTCGCGTTCGAGATAGCTGCGGACAAAGTCGCGCCGCCAGTCGAGACTGACTGCATCGCTGGAGGCGAGCACGCTGTCCGGAAAACCGCCGCGCAGCCACAGTCGATCGGTGTCGCCGACCGGAGCGGGATACTCCAGAGCATCGATCTGCCCCAGATTCACATAGGCGACGCGTCCCGCCAGTGATTCAGATGCCTGGCGCATCAATTCAATGGCCGCAGAGCCGAGCAGCAGGAAGTGCCCGGCGCGCTCGCCCGCGGCTCGTCGCTCGTCAATGATGCCGCGAAGTGTTTCAAACAGCGCGGGAGCCCGATGGATCTCGTCGATGACCACGAGTTTCCCGGCTTGCGCTCGCAAGAACGTGTCTGCATCGTGCAGACGCCGCTGATCGACGGGGCGTTCGAGATCCAGATACACAGCCGCCGACTTGGCCTTGCGCGAAGCGATACTGCGCGCGAGCGTGGTTTTGCCCACTTGGTGTGGCCCCAGCAGCACGACGCCCGGCATCTGCTTGAGGCGATCCTCGATGTAGGGGCGTAAGCGGCGGCTGATCATGCAGAGATACGTAATCCCGGAAATCTAACGCGTGAATTTACAACTCCGGGGTTATAAAGGCAGGGCGGAGCGGCAGCGATGAGGCGCCGCAGAGGTGCCTGGTGAAGGGGTTTGTCATGTTCCTGCGGTCCGAATCCGCATTCGGGTGAGATAGCGGAGACGGGTCGGCGATCGCGTCGGTTGACCAAGTTCATGCGGGTAATCGGTTTTGCGCCTTCCGGCTGGGTCGAAATTGCATTTTCTCTACTTCTTCAGAAAGTAGATTAGATCCCTGCGTTCACGATCCGCCTGACGATGTGTTAACTAGCCTTCTACCTGGGTGAAGCTCGCCTCCGGGCCTGGAACCGTCAGTCGATGGTTGGACTGTTGACGTGCAGCTTCCATCGCCTTGAGACGGGCGGTCTGCTCGGTATTGGCTGCGACGCTCACCTCGATGGTGTTCTGGATAACGACTTTCGCTTTGAAGTACTTCGTCATGGGCGTTTCCCCGCAAGGTTGCGGAGCCGGCGGAATTTCGATGGAACGACGTCAGGGGTAGACGAAGGGCAGAAGCGATTCGTGGAAATCATCGTGGTTGAGATACGGCGAATCGGGTTTGCCCGAGCGACCCATATCGATCAGGTCCGGCGCCAGGCGGCGTACAGAGGTACGCCGATTCTCGACAGAGATAATGTCTTTGGATATAGGCTCGTGGCTTCTCTATCTTTACAGCGCCATCCTGTTCAGACATCATGACAGCAATTCATTTGCTGTCATGATGCACATGAGAACCACTGTAACATTGGATAACGATGTTGAGAACCTGCTGCGTAAGGCCATGCGCGAGCGCGACGAGTCGTTCAAGGAAGTGCTGAATCAGGCGATTCGTGATGGCTTGCGAGGTGCCTCGTCGCGCAAGGCGGCGGCGTATCGGCCGATGGTTTTCGACATGGGCAAGCCTCTGGTGGATCTCACCAAGGCGTTGTCTCTGGCACAGGACTTTGAGGATCAAGAGGCCCTGAGCAAGCACCGGCGGCGGGGATGATCCTGCTCGATGCGAATGTATTGCTCTATGCGGTTAACTCCGCCAGCGAGCATCATCAGCTCGCGCGCAAGGCGATGGTTGATAGCTTTGCGCATGCTCGGGGCGTCGCGTTCGCCTGGACGGCATTGCTGGCCTTTCTGCGGTTGGCTACGCGCTCCGGAATTTTCGAGCGACCGCTCACGACAGAACAGGCGCTGCAGGTCATCGCTCATTGGCTCGATCAGCCGCGGGCGCACATTGTCAATCCGACAGCGAAGCATCGCGAGGTGTTGGGACGATTGCTACTCGGCGCAGGCACTTCCGGCAACTTGACCAGCGATGCGCATCTAGCGGCAATGGCCGTCGAGCACGGTGCGACGATGCTCACCTTCGACCGGGATTTCAGCCGGTTTGCGGGCCTGCAATGGGAATTGCTCAAATAGACGTAACTCTCGTTACGCAATTTTGAACAGTTCACATGATCGTCACGACGACAGGATTTGAACCTGCCACCTGTACTGTACGCCCCGAACGAGATTGCTCAACGCCGCAGGCGCGGTGGCGCTACGCTGCCTTTCGGCTTGACGACAACAGCTTCGGCGGGCGTCTTCTGCTTGTATTCACACAGATCGACGATCAGGCAGGTGGGGCATTTCGGTTTGCGTGCGACGCACACGTAACGGCCGTGCAGGATCAGCCAGTGGTGCGCATCGTGCTGATAATGTTCTGGGACAACCTTGATCAATTTGTCTTCGACGACGCGTACGTTCTTGCCCGGCGCGATGCGGGTTCGATTCGACACACGGAAAATGTGCGTATCGACCGCCATCGTGGGTTCGCCGAACGCGGTGTTCAAAATCACGTTCGCAGTCTTGCGGCCCACGCCAGGTAGCGCTTCCAGTGCTTCGCGCGTGCGCGGTACCTCACCGCCATGCTCATCGAGCAGGATTCTGCAAGTGGCGATAATGTTCTTCGCCTTGCCGTTGTACAGGCCGATCGTGCGGATATAGCGCGACAGTCCTTCGACACCCAGCGCCAGGATCGCCTGCGGTGTGTTGGCATCCTTGAACAGTTGATGCGTGGCGAGATTGACGCTCTTGTCGGTCGCTTGCGCGGACAACGTTACGGCCACCAGCAGTTCGAATGGCGTGCGGTAGTTGAGCTCGGTCGTTGGTTTGGGATTCGCCTGGCGGAAACGAGCGAAAATTTCAGCGATCTTGTCTTTGTTCACGCGCTACGAACCAGTTGCGGACGGCGAGGATGAGGCCCAGTGAAATGAATGCGCCCGGCGGCAGCATGGCCAGCAGAAAGCCCATGTCGGCGCGAAACAGTTGCAGGCTGCGTGCCCAGGCGCCGAACTGATTGCCGGCATCATGGAATACGGAGCCGCGACCGACCAGTTCGCGCGCAACGCCGAGGAGAATCAGCAGGACTGCAATCCGCGCGCATAGGCTCGCAGTCCGGACAAATGCGCGCGGTGCCGGCTCCTGGGTCGTGAAGCCCAGAATCACAGCGGCGTTGGTAGCGATCAGCAGTGGAACAATGCCGATCGACTGGCGCAGTTGCGGAAATTGCGCCTGCACCAGCAGTAACAAGGTGCTGGCGACAAACGTCACCAGCAGCAGAGTGGCAGCGACTTGCCAGATATCGTCAAACCAACGTTCTGTCAGCAGGGCCAGCGGACGTGCCAGCAGGAGCGAGATTGCCACCACGATCGACAGGCCGATCGCGCTCGACATCGTGTCACTGACAGCAAGCAGCGGGCAGACGCTGATCGCCAGCAGCAGGTCGCGATCATTGGGCTCTTGATTCAAGGGGGAAGCTGCGAGGTTCATTCTGCGTGCATGGCCGGCATTTCGAACAGCTGGCGTCGATTGGCACGATAATATTCCAGCGCGTACCGCACCGAGCGGACAATCGCACGCGGCGTGATCGTTGCGCCCGTGAAAGCGTCGAACTCGCCGCCGTCCTTGCGCACTGTCCAGCGCTGCTGGGGCGGATGATCGAGCGATTTACCGCGAAACCTGCCCAACCATGCACCGTGGTCGTGTTCGAACGCATCGCCGAGTCCCGGTGTCTCGTTGTGCCGGATGACCTGCACGCCGAGCAGCGAACCGTCCGCAGCAATCGCTACCAGCAGATCGATCGGGCCGCGATAACCGTTAGGTGCCACGGTCTGCACGACGACGGCCACCGGCTGACCTGCGAGGCGCGCGCGATACACGGCAACCGGATCGCCGGTACCCAGCAGATCGGGCGCGACTACGGTAACCGCATCATCAAGCAGATCGTTGTCGTGCGCAGCCGGCGGCACCAGTGCATCCAATCGTTGCAGCAGCCATGCCTGCTGGTTGTGCCGAATTCGATCGCGGGTCATCGAGTCCACGGCCGCGAGCCCTGCTGCCATCGCGATGGCGATACCCGCCAGTGCGACTACATTGCGCACCATCGAGCGGCGCGAGGAGCGCTCCGACGGGTCAGCGCGCGTGACCATAAATTCTCGGTATGGTGTAGCGGTCGATGAGCGGTACCGCCGCATTCATCAACAGCACGGCGAACGCCACGCCATCGGGATAGCCGCCCCAGGTGCGAATGACGAACGTGATCGCGCCGATGCCTGCGCCATAGATCAGCTTGCCGCGATTCGACGTGGCCGCGGACACCGGATCGGTGGCGATGAAGAACGCGCCGAGCATGCTCGCCCCCGACGTGAGATGGAACAGAGGGCCTGCATAGGAGCCGGGATCCAGCACATGCAGAATCGCGGCCGGTATCGCCATGGCGGCAAGCATCGCCACGGGAATGTGCCAACGAATAATGCGCAGCGCCAGCAACCAGATCCCGCCGATCAACAGCGCCAGATTGATCCATTCCCAACCACGTCCGCCGAGTACGCCGAACAGCGGGCCACTCTGGGCTTCCTGCATGGTGTGTCCCATTGCAAGACTGGTTCGCAGCGAGTTCAGCGGGGTCGGAGAGGTGATCGCATCCCAGGTCAGATGGGCGGGCAGATGGCCCATGAAAATCGTATACAGCGAGTCGCTGAAGCTCGGTCGCAGGATCTGCAGATCGGCCAGCGGCGGCGGCAGCCACTGCGTCAGTTGCACTGGAAACGACACGAGCAACACGGCGTAGCCCACCATCGCCGGATTGAATGGATTCATGCCGATGCCGCCATAGAGGTGCTTCGCGAGCAGAATGGCAAACGCACTACCGCTGGCGATCAACCACCAGGGCGCGAGCGGCGGCAGGCACATGGCGATCAGTACGCCGGTGATGATCGCACTGCCATCACTCAGAAATGCACCGAGCGGCCGGTGGCGCAGTCGCAATGCGAATGCTTCGGCAGCCAGTGCGGTGGCAATGCCGAGCAGCAGCTGTACCAAGATGCCGGCCCCAAAAAAAATCACATGCATGACGATGGCCGGCACCAGCGTGCACAACACCAGGCCCATGACGCGGCGCACGCTGTTCGGTGCGATTACATGCGGCGCGGCCGCCGTGGGAAATTGCGGCGACATACTAGTTAGTTGTCCATCGTGCTGCGCCCGACCCCAAAGGATGAAACGTATCTTATCGAGTGCCACCAGGGTACATGGCCGTTCCAGCGCTTCCTGCGCCCACGGCATTCGCACATCCTTGTGCAGCAGATGTATCCCGCCGCGAAGGCGGCGAGAGCCGAGCCCATGTCATGAAAATGGCCACGCTTTTTGCTCGGCTCCACGACCCTCGTGACAGGGAGTCCGATGGGTCGTTTCATACTAGCCAACGGACTTGCGTCGTTCCGCCAGCTTCGCTTGCCGCTCGCTTTCCAGGCGCGCAAGACGCGCATCGCGGGCCTCGAAGCGCGTACGAGCGAGGGTCGCTGCGGCCTGCGCACTGCGGTGTGCGGTCAGTGCAGGCTTCGCATCGCGAAACTGCTGCGTCAGGGGAATCTGGCTGGGACAGACATGGTCGCAACAACCGCACTCGATGCAGTCGAGCAGTCCATGCAAATCGAGGGCCGGCAGATCCTGTGCCCGAGCGAACCAGTGCAGCTGCTGCGGCAGCAGCATGGCGGGGCAGGCTTCCGAGCAGTTGCCACAGCGAATGCACGGCATCTCGGTGCCGCGCGGCTGCAGATCTGTTGGTAACGCAACGACCAGGCAGTTGCTGGCCTTGACCACCGGCAGGGCATCGCTCGCCAGTGCGCGGCCCATCATCGATCCACCCATCAGCAGACGTGCGACACGGCCCGAGTAGCCGCCACATTGCGCAATCACGTCGGCGATCGACGTGCCCAGTACGACCTCGATGTTCGACGCCTCGGCGACGCCTGAGCCGGTCACCGTCACGATGCGGCGGATCAGCGGTTCGCCATGATCGATCCAGCGTGCCACGGCTGCCGCGGTGCCGACGTTGTGACAAATGGCGCCGATATCGGAGGGCAGACCGCCGCTCGGTACTTCAAGACCGGTGACTGTCGTCACCAGCTGGTTCTCGCCGCCGGCCGGATAGATTGTCGGTACGACCCGCACATCGATATTCGGCACATGGATATTCGGATGGGCCGCCGATTGCGCGGCCTGCATGGCCAGGATGGCTTCCGGTTTATCGTCTTCAATGACGAGCGAGCAACGTGCTGCACTCAGCGCGCGACACAGAATACTGGCGCCGCGGAGAATGTCCGCCGCACGTTCGCGCATCAGCATGTCGTCGCAGCTGATCCACGGTTCGCATTCAGCGCCGTTGAGTATCAGATGCACCTCGTCTGCTTGCCGGCCGAGCAGCAATTTCGGGGCCGTTGGAAAAACCGCGCCACCGAGACCCACCATGCCGCCGGCAGCAATGTGTTCGCATAGGGCAACCGCGTCCAGCCGATCGACATCGACCGGCTCGTGCGCAGCGGATTCCTCCGAGCCATCGCTATCGATCACAATGCATGGCGCCGGCTGTTGTCGATGCGGCGTGGGCCGCAATTCGATGGCGCTCACATGGCCCGCAATCGACGCGTGCAGCCAGGCGCTGATCTCGCCCTGCGGTTGCGCGATCGGTTGTCCGCGCAGCACGCGCTCGCCCACCTGTACGAGCGGTGTTGCAGCGGTACCCGCATGCTGATCCAGAGGCAGCACGACTTGCGAAGGCGCAGCGGCAATGCGCAGTGCGGACTGCGTCGAGCGTTTCTTGTTGCCCGCCAGACGCAAACCGCCGTGCATGGCCGGCGCAGTCATGAGGCGTGCACCGTGGAACCGGTGCGCGGCAAGTGCACTTCATCCGGCAGACGCATCACGATGCAATCGACCGGACAGGGAGCAACGCAGAGTTCGCAGCCTGTGCATTCGCTGGTGATGACGGTATGCATGAATTTCGAGGCGCCCACGATGGCATCGACCGGACACGCCAGGATGCATTTCGTGCAGCCTATGCAAGCCGGCTCGTCTATCCAGGCCACCAGCGGCGTAGCGCGCACGATGCCGAACTGACGATCCACCGGTTTGGGCGCTTTGCCTAGTAGCTGCGCAAGCCGCCATGCGGTGTGATCGCCACCCGGCGGGCACTGATTGATGTCAGCCTCGCCCCGCGCGAGCGCTGTCGCATAGGGTTTGCATCCTGCGAAGGTGCAACGTCGGCACTGGGTCTGCGGCAACAGCTGATTGATCTGTTCGATCAGTGCCTTGTCCTGATACCGATTTTCGATGATGTCGTTCCCATGCTTGTCGTTACGTTGCGTCCGATCGCGTGACAAGGTCAGTGCGGTCGCCAACAGCAGGGTGGCAGCGGCCATGACAAGGAGCGCGACGAGCATGGCTATTCCGGGATCAGTCCGCTGAAGCCCATGACCGCAAGCGCCATGATTCCCAAGCTGACCAGGCTGATCGGTGCCTGCCGGAAAGGGGCCGGCACATTCGCACTGTGTAGCCGTGACTGCAGGCTCCAAAAAGCCAGCAGCAGCGCGGCGAAGCTGGCGCCCGCACCGAGCCCCAGCATGCAGGATTGACCGAAAGTTGCCGACCGTAGTCTGGTCAGCAGCGCAACGCCCAGCAGCGCACTTTGCGATGACATGAGCAGCGCAAATCCAGGCCCCGGCAACCAGCGTCCATGCCTGCGCAACAATCGTTGGCTGAAGAGCGCCAAACTCAGAATCAATGCAATCAACAGCAGTGCCGCCAGGTACTCCAGGTGCAACGGCTGTAACACGAAGCGATCGAGCAGCCAGCTCAGAGGTGCAAGTACGGCGAGATTCAGTGCGGTGACGACTGCGAGCCCGAGGGCGCTGTCGAACGGATCCTCGCTGAAGAAGGGTTGCAGCCCACGCAGGCCGGCAAGGGCGAAGTAACTCACCAGCACACTACTTAGCAGAATGAGAAGCAGGGAGGACATGACAGGGGAGGTGACGGGCTACGACCAACGGAAGTCCCTGCGGGACGGGCTAGGGCAAGAGGCGCATCGCCTGCGCGCCGCAAGCGCGAATCGACCGGAAGCCGGATCAGTCGCGCCCAGGACTGCCGCGATGGATCGCATTCATTTCACCTTCATTCCTGGAACTGCTCCCGTATCGGGCGACAGCAGGAAAATATCGCTGCCGCCCGGACCGGCCGCGAGCACCATGCCTTCGGAGAGACCGAAACGCATTTTGCGAGGCTTGAGATTCGCCAGGACGACCGTGAGTCGGCCGATCAGCCGGTCCGGTTCGTAGGCGGAGCGAATGCCGGCGAATACGGTGCGCTGCGAGTCGCCGATATCCACGGTGAGCTTCAGCAACTTGTCGGCCCCTTCGACGGTTTCGGCGCTCAGGATTTTCGCCACGCGGATGTCGAGCTTGGCGAAGTCATCGACCGTGATTTCAGTCGGTGTCGCAGTAGACGTCTCTGAGATGGTTGTCTTGGCGGCAGGTTTTTCGGCAGGCTTCTCGGCCGTATGGGCGGGTGCCTCACCATTCGCGTCAGGCTTGATCGTATCGAACAAAGCATCGAGTTGCTTCGGATCGACGCGTGTGATCAGCGGCTTGAACGTGCCGAACTCGTGGCCGGCAGGCAGGAAACGATCCGGTCGTACGGGTAATTCCAAATCGCTCCACTGCAAAGGTGCGCAGCGTAGATAAGCTTCCGCCTCGGCAGTGAGCGCCGGCAGAATCGGTTTGAGGAACAGCGTCAACGCCTTGAACGTTGCCAACGTCGATGCGCAGATTGCCGCGAGCCGATCCTTACTTTGTGGATTCGTCGCCGCATCCTTCGCGAGGATCCAGGGTTTGTAGCGATCGACTTCGGCGTTCACCACGTCCGCGACTTCCATGGTCAGGCGAATCGCTCTGCCGAATTCGCGGTCTTCGAATGCCGCTCGAATGGCCTCGCTATGTTTAGCGACGGCCGCGAGACCGCTGTCTTCATTCATCGATGGCAATGCCGGCATGCAGTTGCCGAAGAACCTCGCCACAAAGGGCGCCATGCGGCTCGCGATATTCACGTACTTGCCGACCAGGTCGCTGTTGACGCGCGCGATGAAATCCTCAGGATTGAAGTCGATGTCTTCGACATTCGAGTTCAGTTTGGCGGCAATGTAGTAACGCAGCCACTCCGGATTCATCCCGATCTCGAGATAGCGCAATGGGCTGATGCCGGTGCCGCGCGACTTGGACATTTTCGTGCCCGAGACGGTAATGAAGCCGTGCACGTAGACGTGATCGGGAACCTTGCGTCCGGCAAACTTCAACATCGCCGGCCAGAACAGCGTATGGAAATAAATGATGTCCTTGCCGATGAAATGAATCTGCTCGACATCGCTGGAGGTCAGAAACTCCTCAAAGCTGCGCGTTTCACCATTCTTGCGCGCCTTGCCGGTGTCGAAATAATTCTTCAGCGAGGCGAGATAGCCGATCGGGGCGTCCAGCCAGACGTAGAAATACTTTCCCGGCGCGTCGGGCATGGGAATACCGAAATAGGGAGCGTCGCGCGAAATATCCCAGTCGCCCAGGTCGCGGTCGCCCTTGCCGGTGAGCCATTCATTGGCCTTGTTGGCGACCGCGGATTGCAGGCGGCCCGGCGCGCCGATCCACTCGTTCAGAAAGGCGACACACTTCGGATCGGAGAGCTTGAAAAAGTAATGATCGGATGTCTTGCGCACCGGCGTCGTACCACTCAACGTGGAACGAGGATTGATGAGATCGGTGGGCGCATTCACCTGGCTGCATTGCTCGCAGGCATCCGCGTACTGATCCTTGGCATGACAGTTCGGGCATTCGCCCTGAATATAGCGATCGGCCAGAAACATCTGCTTGGCCGGATCGAAGAATTGTTCGACCGGCTTCACGTAGATCAGATCTGCCGCCTTGAGCTGGCGGTAGATGTCGGTCGACAGCGCGACATTCTCCGGCGAGTGCGTCGAATGCCAGTGATCGAAACTGAGGTGAAAACCTTCCAGGTATTTCGGCCGCGTCGCCAGGATGCCGGCGATCAGTGCTTCAGGTGTCACACCGTCCTTCTCGGCCTTGAGCATGATCGGCGCGCCATGCGCGTCGTCGGCGCCGACGAAATGCACTGCATTGCCCTGCATGCGCTGGAATCGCACCCAGATGTCGGCCTGGATGTACTCCATGATGTGGCCAATGTGGAACGGACCATTGGCATAGGGCAGGGCAGTGGTGACGAATAAACGGCGGTTGGGCATGGCAGATGGCGTAGCAGGTTGAATGCGAAGTATGCCATAGGGTGGTAGCTGCGCTTCGCACAGCAGCCGCCCGGCTACGGGTATACGGGCGACGGGCTACGGCCAGAGGCGGAAAGCAGAATGCGCGGGCCCCGCGTGGTGCGGCGCCCGGCGACGTGTCGCAGTCGAGAAGAACACTGCGCTGACGGCTACGGGCTACGGGCGACGGGCTACGGCCTGAAACGGAGTCGGAAACGGCGACCCGCGATGAAGCGCGGTCGGAATTGTGGAGAGTGCTGGAGCAGAGACGCTTTGGCGACGAACGGCTCACTGCGCAAGGCAGAGATATGCCTTCTCATTCTGGCCGTAGCCCGTAGCCCGTCGCCCGTCGCCCGTTCCGTGGCCCGCCTTTGCAAACGTCATCCGACGTCCTTCAAAGCCTCGAACTTCTGCTTGTTGATCGCTTTCTTGTAGGCTTCTTTGCCGTTGATCGTGCCCTTGTCGAGCAGTTCGGAGATCGCGGAGTCCATGACCTTCATGCCATGGGCTGCGCCGGTCAGCATGGCATTTTCCAGCTGATCCAGCTTGCCCTGTCGAATCAGGTTCGCGACGGCGGGGGTGTTGACGAGAATTTCCAGCGCCGCGACGCGGCCGGGTTTGCCGGCGCGAGGAATCAGCTGCTGCGAAATCACGCCGCGCAGCGAGGTGGAGAGCATGGCGCGCACATGTGCCTGTTTGTCGGCGGGAAAGGCGTTGACCATGCGATCTACCGTCGGTGCGGCGCCGTTCGTGTGCAATGTGCCCATCACCAGGATGCCCATCTCGGCGGCGGTAACCGCAATGCTCATGGTTTCGTAGTCGCGCAATTCGCCCACCAGGATCACGTCCGGATCTTCGCGCAGAGCCGAGTGCAAGGCTTCGGAGAAGGACGGCGTGTGATTGCCGACTTCGCGCTGGCTGACCAGACAGTTGCGGCGCGAATGCACGAACTCGATCGGATCTTCGATCGTGAGAATGTGACCTTTGATACGCAGGTTGATGTCATCGATCATCGCCGCCAGCGTGGTCGATTTACCGGAGCCGGTTTTGCCGGTCACCAGGATCAGTCCGCTGTTGACCTTGCACAAGTTACGTACCGCGTCGGGCATGTTGAGCTGATCGAGCGTCAACGCCTTCGAAGGGATCGCGCGGCAGACACAGCCCAGGCCGTACAGATGCCGCATGACATTGACGCGGAAGCGCGAGACGCCGGGGATGATGTAGGCGAAGTCGGCGCCGTGTTTTTCTTCGAGCCGCTGGACCGCGGCACGCGGCATGATTTCGCGCAGGACTTCTTCGACGAAAGCAGGCGACAGCGTTTCGTTGCGCAACGGATGCAGTTCGCCGAACAGGCGAATGCGGGGCGGATCGCCGGCGATGAAATGCAGGTCCGAGCCGTTCTTGCTCAGGACTTCTTTCAGGTACTCGTCAATGCGCCGCGGCGTGGGCGCAGTGGCGGCGGCAGAGGCGACGTTCGGTTCCGTGCTCACAATGTGCTTATCCTAGTTTGAAACAGCGACTCGGGCATTGCGCTGCGCAGTCCTGCTGCGCGCAAGCCCGGGGTGTCCATCCATGGTCACCCGCTCGGCGGAGCGAAGCAATGCTTCGCTGCAAGACACCGCCGAGCCCTGCCACTCGCGACCCACAGAGAAGTGGGAAGTGCCGAGCGTTGTATGGAACAACGCCGGCCGCTGTGGGCGATGACGGGAAAATGCGCGACTTTTCCCGCATCGCTCGCCGCGTACGCGGCGGGCACATCCATGTGCCTGGGTGGCACTCGATAGAGTACATTTCATGCCTTGGGGTCGTGCGCAGCACGATGGGCAACTAACCCGGCGCCAGGTCCATCTTGGGTAGCACGCTCGTGTCCGTGACGAAGCGCGAGAACAGTTTCTTGTCGTTCGCGTAGACGTAGGCATCGTCGGCGTCGATTTCCTTCGCCTGCACGTAAGCCAGTAGCGCCTGGTCCAGCATCTGCATGCCTTGGTCCTTGCCCATCTGCAGCTGCGAGCCAATCTGGTGGGTTTGGTCGGTCATGATGAGCTTGCCGATGGCGCGCGTGACGACCATCACTTCACACACGGCCTTGCGACCGCGTTGATCCGCCGTCTTCACCAGCACCTGCGTGATGACGGCGAGCAGGCTTTGCGACAAAAAGGTCTTGGTCTGCTCGCGCTCGTCTGCAGGCAGGGCATCGACGACGCGGTCGATGGTTTTCACCGCGCCGGTCGTATGCAGCGTACCCAGCACCAGATGGCCGGTTTCGGCGGCGGTCATGGCCCAGCGGATCGTCTCGGCATCGCGCAATTCGCCCACCAGGATCACGTCGGGATCTTCGCGCATCGCGGCGCGCACGCCTTCGGCGAATGAGGTCAGATGCGTGTTGAGTTCACGCTGGATGACCTGACTCTGCTTGCTCTTGTGGACGAACTCGATCGGATCTTCCAGGCTGACGATGTTCAGGCGGCGCGTCTGGTTGAGGTAATCGATCATTGCCGCCAGCGTCGTCGACTTGCCGGTACCGGTCGAACCGGTCACCAGGATCATGCCCTGATGGTTGTCGCAGAGCTTCTTGACGATGGGCGGCAGGCTCAGCCGATCGATGGTCGGCACGTCGGTCGGAATGGCGCGGAACGTTGCGCCCATGCCGGTTTCCTTGCGGTACACGTTGACTCGAAAACGTCCGCCGTTGGTCGAGACGTAGGAAAAATCGACGTCGTGCCCCTGGCGCAGGCGCTCCTGGTGCAGCTTGTTAGTGATTTCGGCGAGATAACCTTCGAGTTCGGCCTGGCTCAACTCGCGAAACTTGATCGGTACCAGGTCGCCATGCATGCGCAGCAAGGGCGGCAGACCCACCGCGAAGTGGATATCGGAGCAACCCTGATCGGTGCCCAGCTTGAGAAACGCGTCGATGCGGGCCATGGATTGTAAAGCTACGGGCGACGGGCGACGGGCAACGGCCAGAAGGCACCGAGTGTATGCCGACCGCCAGCCTCCACCGTGACGCAGTGCTCAGGAATGTGGTCGGAAGCCAAGGTGGTCCGCGCCGGTATCGCGCGTCGTTGCATCATCATCGGTAAGAGGTCGCTTGCCTGGCTGGTCAATACAGACTACAGACAATGCCGGACCGCCTCCAGTACCGGCGGATTAATGGCTACCCTGGGCCAGCAACTGCGGCTTTCCCCGGCGCCACCGTCACAGGGCAAGTCTCCAGCTACCGGGCATGCCTGCGTTTCTTGCCGTCGCCCGTTGCCTGTCGCCAGACC
>JAIBJL010000064.1 GCA_020029545.1 Gammaproteobacteria bacterium | reverse complement strand
TGCGTGGCGGGCGGCGTCAACCGCTGGAGCGCTTCCGCGATCGACCGGTGCATGCGCTCGCGGCGATCGGCAATCCGCAGGCCTTTTTTGCCACGCTGGGTGAGCTGGGGCTCACCGTGACAGCGCGCGCCTTGCCGGATCATGCGCGCTTGACGCGTCAGGACATCGAATTTGGCGATGCTGCGCCCGTGCTGATGACCGAAAAGGATGCGGTAAAATGTCGCGCGTTTGCCGATGAGCGGCATTGGTGGGTGCGTGCCGGCTTGCGGCTGAGTGCAGCCGATGTCGCAACCGTCACAGCCGTTGTCGATCAGGCACTGGTGCGCTTCCAGCGTGCCAGGTAAGTGCCGATCAAGTTTCACGACTGCGGGACTTGACCGCTTAGCTGCTGACACGATCGACTTGTTATCTGCGGAATACCATGGACAGAAACCTACTCGACATTCTTGCCTGCCCCATCTGCAAGGGGCCGCTGCAGTATTCCAAGACGCAGCAGGTTCTCGTGTGTCGAGCCGACCGGCTCGCCTATCCGGTGCGCGACGGCATTCCCATCATGCTGGAAGAGGACGCACGCCGCCTGGATCCGCAGGATTCATTGCTGCAGAACACATGACGTCACGCATGCCTGCGTTCAAGGTGGTCATTCCCGCGCGCTACGGGTCGACGCGCCTGCCGGCCAAGGCCTTGCTGGAGATCGCCGGCCGGCCGATGATTCAATGGGTGATCGACGCGGCAGTCAGTAGCTCGGCTGCAGAAGTCCTGGTCGCAACCGATGATGCACGCGTCGCTGCGGTCGCCATTGATTCCCGCAGGCCGGAGCAGACGCTGGCAGTATTGACTTCGGATCGTCATCCGTCGGGCACGGATCGTATCGCCGAGGTGGCGGCTGCGCGTCACTGGGATGCGACGACGATCGTGGTCAACGTGCAGGGCGATGAGCCGCAGCTGCCGCCTGCGTTGATCGATCAGGTGGCAATGCTGCTGAACGATCATCCGGAAGCGGACATCGCCACGCTCGCCACGCCGATCACGACGCTCGCGGAATTCCTCGACCCGAACGTCGTCAAGCTGGTCGCCGACGACCTTGGCCTGGCGCTGTATTTCAGCCGTGCTCCCATTCCGTGGGATCGCGACGGTGCAACCACCGGATCGCAATCGTTTGCCGGCGCGCTGCGGCATCTGGGAATTTATGCGTATCGTGTGACTGCGTTGCAGCGATTGACGCGCCTGCCGCCAGGCCGCCTTGAATCGATGGAGCGGCTGGAGCAGCTGCGGGCGTTGCAGGCAGGCATGCGGATCGCCGTTGCCGTGGCGAGGGTGGTGCCCGGCATGGGTGTCGACACCGAGCACGATCTGGCGCGGGTGCGCGCCGCAATGTCCGAACGGAATCCAGCAGCGGAGTAGAGGTTATTGCGAGAGGGTGGGTATGCGCTGTGTCCTCTACTCGGAGCTACTCAGAGCTACTCAGAGCGCAAGTCAGGCGATACCTTGCGCAACTGGCGGTAGTCGGCGGTTTCAAGCACGTCGCCATCCCAACGCACCAGCACGTAGTGATCGTCCAGCAACTGGACGACGGTGCCCAAGGGAAATCCAGGCCGCGTCGCGGCGCAGACACGATCGCCAGTCCGGAAAGCATGAGCGCCCGCAGCACCCATGCCGTCGTCCGCACCGCTCATCAACTGCAACCTGGCAGACAAGCATCGATTCGACGCGCGACAACGAGAACCACCACACTGCATTGGCGCATGAGTGCGCACTGCATCGCCGAAACATCGATCATGAAATCTTCCTGAAGGGGAGCGGGACGCGCGCTTTCTACGCGACCCCGTCGGCACCTCACATCAGCATTTACGGCTAAGGCGCGATCTCACGATGGATCTGGCAAGGCACTGAGTGGCGATGCAGGAAATGTCTGGTTTTTCACATGCCGCGCCACCGCTCGGCGGTTCCCGATGGATTCGATCAGCACCGGTCGTGTCGACCAGAGGTGCCGATCGCGTTCAGTTCGTCCTGACCGATTTGCGAAGCGGTAACAATTTGCTCAGCAAAGATCGCGCTGCGCAGGTGCGGCAGCGCTTCGAGTGCGCGCCGAGATAGTCCACGTCGCACGCGCCGGTGCCCACGGCAACCAGCAATTCATGCATCTCTTCTACATGCGCGAACAGCAGGGCATAGTGAGGATCGTGGACCAATGCGACGATGTTGTCGCCATCGGCCAGCAGAGTGGTCGAATCCGGGCTGACGGACTGGCTACCGGTCACGTCGCCGCCGGTCACGTCTTTGACTGATAAAGTCATGGCAACCTCCGCGCAGCAAAGGTCTGAACATCAACAACGGCGCAGTGCATGGCACGGTTCCCGCTGACCTTTCGCGCGGCACATTTCTAAACGTCTCCTGGCCAAAAAAATGCGAAATGGGTAGGACTTGCGCGAAGTACGCAGTGCAAGGTGCAAAAACCGGCGCAAAGCGCTACTTATGCCGTGAAGCGACTCGCGTTTCCCTGTCCGTGTCGATCGCAGAGGAAAGACCGGCGCCAGCAAGCCGGCCGACGCGCGCAGGACTAATGGGGCTTCGACGTTATCCCTCTGTGCGTGGCGATGTCTTGCATTATTAGGTTGTTTGTATTACATAGACAACATGCAAACTGAAACTCTTTCTTTGCGCATTTCCAAAGCGGAAAGTCGCGCCCTGCGCGAACGAGCCCGGCAGGAAGGCATCTCGCAGGGCAGCTTAGTGCGACGTGCTTTGCGGGCTTACGGTGTAACGCCTGAATCTGAGTCGGACAAGACGGGCTATGACGTCATCAAGCATCTCCTGGGCAGGAGTCGTGGCAAATCGAAGGACCTCTCGACCAACCCCGAGCATCTCAAAGACTACGGCCAGTGAGAACCTGGCTGATCGATACTGGCCCGCTCGTTGCGCTGCTGGTGGGAGACGACACCCAGCATGACTGGGTGGTCGAACAGTCCAAGCATGCTCCCGCGACCGTCCTCACCTGTGAAGCGGTCATTTCCGAGACACTCTTCCTCTTGAAACGCGATGGGCACGACGCGGACGACCTGTTCGCGCTGGTTGAGACAGGCTTCCTGCGAAGCGACTTCGATTTTCATGGCGAGTATCGCCAAGTACGTGACTTGATGCGTCGCTACCGCGAGCGCCCCATGTCGTTTGCCGACGCGTGCCTCGTCAGGATGGCTGAACTTCAGGCTGAAGCTTCTGTCTGGACACTAGATCGGGACTTTCACTTCTATCGCAAGCACCGACGGCAGACACTTTCTCTAGTGACGCCCTGGTGAGAATTCGGAGCGCTACCCGAAGGAACAAGTGTAGGTCGCAAGCTCATCCCGTCAGGCAGTTGATCCGGCGCTGCCGAATTACTACGCTGCGACGATCGCAGACAATTTCAGATGGCTAACCCATGACCACGCGAATCTTATTCTGTTGCATGGGCAACATTTGCAGATCGCCATCGGCGGAAGGCGTTGTACGGGCCTTGCTTGCAGAACGTGCGCCGCATCTGTCCGTGCATCTGGATTCAGCGGGGACTCATGACTACCACGTCGGCGAGCCGCCCGATCGCCGGGCTATCGCGGCTGCGCAACGTCGCGGTATCGACCTGAGCTCACTGCGTGCCCGGACTGTGACGGCCCATGACTTCGCCGATTTCGATGTCATTGTTGCGATGGATGAAAGCAACGCGCGCGAGTTGCGCGCACGTGCTCGGACCGCGCCGAAGACCAGTGCACAGATCCGTTTGATGATGGACTATGTGCCGGACAGCCGGCAGCGCGAAGTGCCGGATCCTTATTACGGCGGGCCGGAGGGTTTCGAGGAAGTGCTCGATCTGCTGGAAATGGCGGCCGCCGGCTTGCTTGCGGAACTGCAGCAGCAAGTGACGACACGGTAGTGAGCGCGCACCCGTTGTCCGTAGCCTGAAGCGCCTACCCTGCGGTAACGATCCGGGCCCCTTTGCACGTTCTTGCCGTCACGTGCGATGGGGCTCGCGATGGTCTAAGAAGAAGGCGCGGCCCGTCACCGCGCTTTCTTGTTCCATGACCGTTGCCGACTCATTCCTCGCGGCGTGCACTTCCTGGTGACCCGCCCCAGGAACTGGTGGTCGGCGGCGGACTGGATGACCAGATCACTTGGCGCTCCCCCGAACCGCTGCTGGCTGCCGGCACTGCGTCGGCTGGACGAGGTGCTGCAGGTGCCGGGGGGCGCTCTGACATATCGCGCTCCGCGCTCGTTGCGGCAGGGGCGGGGAGGTCGAAGCTGCGTTGCGGTTCCTGCCGTGCTTCCTGCGGTCGCGAGCGTGGCACGACGGACGCTTCGCTACTGCCTGATGCGCTGTTCTCCTGGCCAGAGGACTCGATAGCGTGTTCGTTGCCAGTGCCGGCTTCGCCCGCACCTTCCTCCCCACGACCGCGTCCGCGGCGCCGCCGACCGCGTCGACTCCGTCCGCCGCGCTCGCCTCGCTGTCCATCGGGACCGGCTCCTTCGGGGCGTGGGCCACGTTCGCCACGGGGCATCGCATCGGTTGCGGTACCTGGAGTTGCTGCGGCGCTGTTGGGCAATGTCGTCGTCGGTGCATTGCTGCCGCTGTGATGGCTGCGACCCACCGCGTCGCTCCCCTGCTGCGATGGTGGGCGTCGCTCGCTCGCGCCTTCGCGGCGCGCTTCATGCGCCGGACGTTCGCTGCGACCGTCGCGTGAAGCATGCTGGCCGGGCGCCGAACGTGGGCGATCGCCTTGGCCCTGCGACCGCTCACGGCCTGCCTCGCGCGGACGATCACCCCGATCGCCACGGGATTCGCGCCCGTAACGATCGCGGCTGCGCCCCTGGCGTGACTCCGGGCGATCGCGACGCGTCGCATCGCTGCGCGATCTGGCGGGCATTTCCGCCTGTTGGGTTACCGTCGGTACCGCCTTGCCGGCACCACCGAAGAAATAGCGCCACATGCGCACGAAAATGCCGATCTGTTCGATCGGCCGTTCGATGGGGGCAGCAGGTGCTGCTGGAGCAGCGGCTTCAGCGGCAATCGTCGGCGGTGCGGGTAGGGCGGGAATGGCCGTCGCGATGACCGCAGGGGCCGGTGCAGCCGCTTGTTTGTCACGTGCCGCTTCGCTGATCGCTGCGCTCGGTGCAACCGGAATCAGATGGCTGAGGCCGTTGTTTTCCGGCATCTGAGCTTCGTCGTCGCGCACGCGGCGGATTTCGTATGCCGGCGTTTCGAAGTACTTGTTGGGGATGAGCACGATCTGCGCCTGGCTCTTCGCTTCGATGCTGTGCAGCCACTCGCGCTTCTCGTTCATCAGATAGGTCGCGACTTCGACCGGCAGTTGTGCAATCACTTTGACGGTGCGGTCCTTGCGGGCTTCTTCCCCGATCAGGCGCAGCAAGGCGAGGGCAAGCGAATCGACGCTGCGGATGGTCCCCATGCCGCTGCAGCGCGGGCAGGCAATGCTGGCCGATTCGCCGATCGATGGGCGAATTCTTTGCCGCGACAGCTCCAGCAGCCCGAAGCGTGAGATACGCCCGATCTGGATCCGGGCGCGATCCTGTTTGACCGCATCGCGTACGCGGTCTTCGACGGCGCGCTGATTTTTCTGCGACTCCATGTCGATGAAGTCGATGACGATCAGGCCGCCCAGGTCGCGCAGGCGCAACTGTCGGGCGATTTCGTCGGCGGCTTCCAGGTTGGTGTTGAGGGCGGTGGTCTCGATGTCGCCCCCCCGGGTCGCGCGTGCCGAGTTGATGTCGATGGACACCAGCGCTTCGGTCGGGTCGATGACGATGGAGCCGCCGGAGGGCAGGTTGATCTTGTGCGAGTGAGCCGACTCGATCTGGTTCTCGATCTGGAAGCGCGTGAACAGCGGCACCGGGTCTTCGTAGAACTTGAGCTTGCGCAGACTCGCCGGCATGAAGCGTTGCATGTACTGCTGGGCTTCGGCGTACGTTTCCTGACTGTCGACCAGAATTTCGCCGATGTCTTCGGCGAGGTAATCGCGCAGGGCGCGAATGATGGTTTTGGATTCCTGATAGATCAGGAACGAGGCTGGCCGGCCGGCGGCGGCCTGGGCAATGGCAGACCAGACTTCCTTGAGATTATCGAGATCCCATTGCAATTCTTCCGCGGTGCGTCCGACGCCGGCAGTGCGTACGATGGCGCCCATTCCTTCTGGAATCTGCACCTGATCGAGCGCTTCGCGCAGCTGCTCGCGGTCTTCGCCTTCGATCCTCCGCGACACGCCACCGGCACGCGCGTTGTTCGGCATCAGGACCAGGAAGCGTCCGGCAAGACTGATGAAGGTCGTGAGTGCGGCGCCCTTGTTGCCGCGTTCTTCCTTCTCGACCTGAACGATGATTTCCTGGCCTTCATCCACCAGCTCGCGGATGTTCATGCG
Organism: Gammaproteobacteria bacterium; assembly: GCA_020029545.1. GTDB lineage: Bacteria > Pseudomonadota > Gammaproteobacteria > Steroidobacterales > Steroidobacteraceae > Steroidobacter. Next base: position 8,332 of record JAIBJL010000064.1, on the reverse strand, counting down.
TCCGCCGGAAGGCGCCGACTTGAAATACTCCTTGGAGATTTCCTTCAGCGGCAGAAAGCCGTGGCGCTCGGCGCCGTAATCGACGAAGCAGGCTTCGAGACTGGGTTCTACCCGGGTAATGCGTCCTTTATATACGTTGGATTTTTTTTGCTCTCTTGAGGGTACTTCGACGTCGAGATCGTAAATTCGTTGTCCATCAACCAGTGCGACTCGCAACTCCTCTTCCTGGGTTGCATTGACAAGCATTCGCTTCATGAGGCCCTTCTACATAGCGGTAAGGGGCTGCACGAGAACGCGAGGCGGACGCCAGCGGCGGAGCAAAGGAGCGATCGGGGGATGAACTCATCCGATTGTTACCAGCGCGGGCTTGCGCCACACGCATTTTTAATCCTGCCGGCGTGCCCGCCCGATTCGTTTTCGTCGACCCAAATCCCGAGTTGCGGGTCTGGCATCGCCGTTCGTGCGGCCGAGCGATGGTCCGCAGGGAGCGCGTCTTGCCGTCAGTCCAGATGAGTGGCACGCAGCGGCACGCCGGCGCGTCGTCTGAAGCGATAATCCTCAAAGGCGCAAACCGGAGAACGTCTCCAACGGAAGCGCCGACATCGCATGGACCTTCGGGAAAGGCAGGTTCCTGCAGAACCAACTAAGATGCAGCGCCCATTGGATTTGGCGGCTCGTGAAAAGCCCTCCATCGACGGGCGCTGCGGATGTGCTGTGATCGTCATGTCAGTACAGATATGACATTCACAGCTGAAAACCGTCCCGGAATATAGCAGGGTGGCTTTGCTCAATCAATGGCTTACGCGCGATTCAATCCGTGCTATGCAGATACCGAAAGAGGGGGAGGCTATTCGTCTCAATCGATCGAAAAATTGTGCTCCATCCGCCACGCGCCTCACTACGATGACTTCAGTCCGACAGGATGCGAGAGGGGACGCATCGTTTTCTATATGAAGGAAAGCACTTCAACACGGGAATAGACCTTTCACGGGTCAGACTATCAAGTGTAGGCTGACATACGCTTGGCAAGGCCACGCTGTCCGTTTTACGGCGCATTCGTTGACACGAGTCGGCGAACTGCGTCCGGCCCCATTGCCGAAGTCCCAGCTCTTCCTAAAAGCGCGAGACATCGGTCGTACTCGGTTTTCAGGATCTCGAGCGCTCGGGTCGTACCGTCCAATCCCCCGGCCGCTGCTCCATACAGCATTGGACGACCAATCATTGCAGCGCGTGCACCAAGTGAAATGACTTTTGCCATGTCGCTACCACGCCGAACGCCACCGTCGATATATATCTCGCAGCGTCCCCCAATGGCGGCAGCGATCTCCTGCAACATCGACACGGTGGACGGCGCACCGTCCATCTGTCTTCCACCATGGTTGGAAACCACAATAGCATCCAACCCATATTGGATCGCCAGTGCTGCGTCTTCAGGCGCGAGAACACCCTTGAGCACTATTTTTCGAGGCCATCTATCACGAAGCCAGTTGAGCTGCTCCCAGGTCACGGAGGCATCCATATTGCTAGTCATGAGTTGCGCAAGGGAGGTCACGTCACGGCCATGCCCATAGTCAACGAAGTTCTGCATCCGAGGTGTGCCGTAACGCAACATGCCAAGGCTCCAACGCAGACAGCGCAGAATGTCCCACAGGAGCCGAAGGTTCGGTCGCAGCGGAACCGTAAAACGATTCCTTTGATCTCGCTCACGATTGCCCAGCACGGGAGTATCGATTGTGACCACGAGTGCTTCTATGCCCGCGTTGAATGCCCTGCTGACGAGCGACTCCACGAGCGCGCGATCCTTGTAAAGGTAGGTCTGAAACCAGACTCGCGCGTCTGGCACGCTAGCGACGATTTCCTCCAGGCGCATACTGGAGGAAGTGCTGATAATAAATGGAATCGCGGCCTGAGCCGCTGCCCGCGCAATCGCGAGATCGGCTTGAGGCCATGCGAGCGCTGCAAGTCCAGTAGGAGCGACTATCAAGGGAAGCGCGGAGGATCGTCCCAGCAGCGAAGTTCCCAACTCGCGGTTGGAAACATCCCGCAAATACCGAGGCAAAAGAACAATCTCTTGCAGATCACGGATATTACGCGCGAGGGTAATTTCCTGTTCAGCGCCGCCCTCGATAAAATCAAAGACCGCGCGCGGGATCCTGGCCCGGGCCATTTCCCGTAAATGTACGATGGAAGTCGCCGTGGCGATCGACCGTTGGATAGAGTTCATACTCAATCCACATAGAGTTCGACGGACTCCGTGCAAGTCAATTGCAAGAGCTTTCGTCGAATTGATTCAGCAGTACTGGCAGTGATGTTTTCCATCTCGACGTTAACTACGACTTTCTGCGGCATCGATGAGGCCAGCGACAAGCTACGGGGCAGCGTATTGCTAAGCATTACACTAGCGGCGATTTTCAGCAGTGCATCCGGATCCGCATCCGCGTTGACAACAAACCTGCAAACTTGCCGCTGTACATTCCGGCCGTCCTTCTCAGCCAGTCCATCATCGCCCGCGTATACGTCTTTCATTGCAACCGTGCGCCCGTTGAGTTTGCGACTATCATTTTCGAACTTACTTTCGTTCAACTAGCGCCGCTGTGAACGCCAAGTGAATCAGTTGACCACATCCCCCGAGTTGCATCTACTCATGCTTGAGCGTCGTGAATCGGGGGGCGTCATCAACGCAATCGACAAAACGATGGCCAAGCGATCAATGGCTATTTTAGCGGGCCCATCGGATACCGGTGACACTTTCGGATGCCGGCGACACTGTTGTCGTGATGCGTCGGCCGCTGTGGACTTCGGGATTACTGTAGGTAACGCTGCCCAAGCCCCAAGCTTCGTGTCCCGACCCAGCAGACGACAACGCTGAGTTCGCGCCCTTGTGCGTGATCCATATTCAAACGACTGACGCTACCTTCGATACATACCTGCGACCATTTCATCTGCCATGACTACAACTCGCGCAAGCAAGGTACTACTTGTCGTCTCGTTGCCGGAAGCCGTTCTCGCTATTTTTCAGGAGCGGTTCGACATTATCCAAGGGCGTCTCGAAGACGCTGCATCGATACGCCCCGACGCTTTAATCTGCTCTATCCGACCCTATCGCCTCGACGCAGCGGCGATTGAAGGGTTGCCGGAATCAGTCAAGGCGATCGGTACCTACTCGGTGGGCTACGATCATATTGACCTGGAAGCAGCAGCCCGGCGAAACATTGCGGTTTTCAATACGCCTGGGGTACTTGCCAATTCGGTGGCAGACATCGCCATGCTGCTGATGCTGGGAGCTGCGCGGCGCGCCACGGAAAGTATTGCGTTGCTGCGTCAAAAGTCATGGACTGGTTGGTCGCCTGCACAGTTGCTTGGCGTTGAACTTGACGGAAAGACTCTCGGGATCTTGGGAATGGGAGACATTGGCCGTCGTGTAGCGCGTCGGGCCAGGTCATTCGGGATGAAAGTCGCCTATCACAATCGAACTCCCGCGGTCCGAACATCGGCGCGATACGTCAAAGATCCCCGCAAGCTGGTCGCCGAGAGTGATGTGTTACTCCTGGCGTGGCCGTCTGGACCCGAAACACGCCGCTTCATATCTGCAGAAACGCTCGCACTAGCTAAACGAACGCTTATTGTCGTCAATATCGGACGTGGAGATCTGGTTGTGGACGACGATCTGATCGCCGCGCTGAGTGACGGTAGGATTTTTGCTGCTGGCCTCGATGTCTTCGACAATGAACCTGATCTCGACCCGAGATATCTCGCGCTCCCAAACGCGTTTCTTCTGCCTCACACCGGTAGTTCCACGTGGGAAGCACGCAAGCAGATGGCATCTTGCCTCGTTGAGGCCCTTTGCAACCACCAGGAAGGCAAGCATACCTCCAATCGCGTCATCTAATTTCCTTCACGCAAGCCAATACAGCTGGACCACACCAGGCGTGCGGTCCGCAAGTTCAGCAGGCGATTCCATTTACTGCAAAGAATCGCCGACATGTTGAGATCGGTCAGCAGCGGCAGTCCGAGAGATTTTTGGGCCCGGGCCCGGGAATCCCCTGGATGGGCGGACTAACGCAACGGACGAGCGACGGTAAGCTCTCGTTCATAGTCCCTGAGCGTCTGCGGACTATTGACTCCGCCGCCCCATCCGCTTTGATTGATGCCTCCGTACGGTAGGCCATACGCAAAAACATTGTGAGCGTTGATCCAACTATTTCCCGATACCATCTTCTCAGCGACTCGCGCCGCACGCTCGAGGTCTGCGCTCCAAACGCTGTTTGCAAGGCCGTAGCTGGTGCGATTCGTGAGCGAGATCGCTTCTGCTTCGGTGCTAAACGTCATCACGTAACCCACCGGTCCAAAGATTTCCTCGCGAGCGCACAGGTTGTCTTCGGTTCCGGCGAGCAGCATCGGGCGCACGTAATAGCCCTGCTCGTACCCGGCCAGCGGAGCATTCCCACCGTCGTATACAAACTTGGCGCCCTGTTCTCGGCCGACATTCAGGTAGTTGACGATGCGCTGGCGTTGACCCTCGCTGATCACCGCCCCCATCTCGGCATCGCTTTCGTCCGGTCCGATTCGTACGGACTCTAAACGGCTGGTCGTGCTCGCAAGGAATTCCGGCAAGATGTCCCGGTGCACAATCCAGCGTGTTGCCGTACAACAGGTTTGTCCCGCATTACGCACAATTGCTGCGGTCAATTGCGAAGTGACATCCGCGACGTTGACGTCGGGGAAGACGATAGCCGCACCTTTCCCGCCTAGCTCCAACTTGCTTGGCGTCAAGTTCGACGCGGCTGCCAGCGCCACCGACTTACCCGTTGCAGGCGATCCTGTGAAGGAAATCATGTTCAGGCGCGGATGGGACGCTAACGCGGCTCCGGCTTTCTGCCCCAAACCCGGCACGATGTTCAGTACTCCGGGCGGAATGCCTACTTCCCGTGCCAATTCCCCAAGATAAAGACAAGTCAACGGAGCTAATTCCGCTGCCTTGAGGACCGCCGTGTTTCCCGCTGCCAAGGCAGGCGCGCATCCCCATGCGGCCAAAATGAACGGCGCGTTCCAGGGGATAATAAATCCGCACACGCCTCTCGGCAGCCTGACCTGCCGCGCTTCGATGTGAGGGAGCGCTATGGTATTCGACTGACTGCTGCGTACTGCCAGATCGGCGAAATACCGGTAGCCTGACGCAGCGAAGCCAATGTCAAAATCGAGGGCATCCCGGTACGGTTTGCCAAGGTCGCGCGACTCAAGCATGGCAAGAATTTCTTTGTCTCGCTCGATCACATCAGCAATTCGGTGCAGCAAGGCAGCACGTTCCGACACGGGTGTTCCCGCCCATGCGGGAAACGCCGTCGCCGCCGCTTCTACGGCATCATCGATATCCGACGCATCTCCCGCCGCAATAGTAGCCAATGGCGTTCCGTCCGATGGCCGTGTGACGACAATTTCGCCGCCCGCATTAGCACGCCGATACGAGCCGCCAACAAACATTGGAATTGGCTTTTGAGCAAGAAATTCGCCGACGACGTCGCGAGGGCTGCGATTAGGCATGTTAATCATGTGGTGTACTTCCTTATTGATAGGAGAGACATCTCGTTCTTTGCTTACTTGAAAGCTGGCGCAGACAGCAACGGCCACTCACCCCATTTGCAATGGGGCCGAGGACTATATAGTCAACATTTACTCACTCTCGTGCAACGCTCGTTGCTAATGAAACGATATTCTCGTCTTGGAGGAACGGCCGCTACCGCAAGAATATACCTACACGAGGAATTGCGGGGTGATCCTCAAGCCGTCCGCCCACCGAAAGGTTGGCCATTGCCTGAAGACCGCGTGATGCGCCAAGAGGACGGCACGAAAAAATCTGACTGCTCCATCCCATGGGCTTTCGCGGTCCGAACTCACGCGTTGACGGAGCAACCTTTGCCATTCGTCGTCCTGGCTTGGCGGCATGGGCCGCTTATCTCCTTCACGTTTCCCACATATGGAAAAAGATGTCAGGTAACGCACGCGCTCTTGGCCGGTGCATCCAAGCCGTGCACTATCGTACTTTCGGGATGCGATTCAATTTCGATTTCTGAGCGATAGTTTATAGCCAGGCGCAACTGTCAATATTTCCATTCCATCGCATCGCCAGTACCGGCATCGGTAGAGTAGATCGTCCTGCACATCGCAATGGAATTGGCAGCTTGAGATTCATCGGTTCAATAGCGGTGGAAATAGTCCCTCACCGCACGACAACCGCACGACCGTCCTGAAGCGGGCCTCTGCCTTGTCAAACGCACGCACTCGCATCACATGCTTTGCAGCCGCGTGCCAACGCACGTGTGCGATTCAATCAGCACTGCGATTCAATCAGCACTATGCAGACACCGAAAGAGGGGCAGCTACCGGCAGCAGGCATGGTCGAGGCGTCGGAACAGCAGCCTAAGACCTCAATCATCACACTGATGCGAAGGCGCCTTGATGACGGTGCAGCTGGAGGACGGCACGGTTGCGTCTAATCTGGATGTATTCGCCCAAGTAGGCGCGCATACGGCAATGATCGGCGCCCTTTCAAAACGGGGTGTTGAGCTTGGGCAGGGGCCGAAAGCAGGCAAATGCGGCTTTAGTGAAGTCTTGGACACCCACCGATTGAACTCGGGTTAACTACGACCCGCTGTATCACCGATATGCTTGCAGCTGAGCCAAGCTCAGTTTATAAGCACTTTTCGTTTGAGGCGGAGAGGACATGGCAAAACAGGCATTGATTGATTGTCGGTGGCGGAATTGGCGGGCGGTTCGGGCATCGGCATCAATCCGGTGTCCGAGACCCAGAGCTATATGTTCATGACGGTTGCCGATCCCGACAAAACCCTCATTCGGGAAAAGGATCAACTCGAAGCTTTACGTCCGCTGCTGATCGGCCACGGACCCATGGTCGATGCCATTCGCCGGCAGATGGACGAGAGCTATCAGATCAACTATCGTCCGCTTGAGTCCCTCATCGTCGACAGACCATGGCATCGGGGCCGAGTGCTGCTCATCGGCGCCGCCGCTCATTCCACGACTCCGCATCTTGGCCACGGCGCAGGTCTCGCGGTCGAAGACGCTGTCGTACTCGGGGAGGAGCTGGAGCGATCAGACGACCTCGATATGGTGTTCGAACGTTTCATGGCGCGGTGGCTTCCCCGGGCGCGAGATGTTATCGAAAGCTCCTGGAGTATCTGCAAGGGTCTCGCCGGCGAATACCATGAAACCATGGCAATGCACGCCGCTGCTATGGGACGCCTGCTGGCGCCAACCTGAACTGCGGGAGCAGGCAATGCGTTCTTTCGACAGAACCCTCTGACATATTGACCAAGGACATCATGAACCGCATCGACATACATCACCATATCGCGGCGCCAGCGTATCGCGAGGCGATCACGGAACTGCACAGCGAGAATCCGCTAACCCACATGTGGACGGTGGAGAAGTCGCTTGAGGCCATGGAAAAAGGCGGCGTCGAGACATCCATTTCGTCGATGCCTTTTGAGTTCACCCGCTTTCCTGCGCAACGGGCGGCGCAGCTTGCGCGGGGAGCCAATGATTTTGCGAAAGACCTGGAGGTTAAGCATGCTGGCCGGTTCGGCACCTTCGCGATGTTGCCTCTGCCTCATGTCGAGGAGACGCTGCGCGAGATCGCCTACGTGTACGACGAGTTGGGGGTCGATGGCGTTTGCCTCCAGACAAGCTACGGAGCAACCTGGCTCGGCTATGAGGAATTCGCGCCGGTATTCGAGGAACTCAACCGGCGGCATGCCGTCGTCTACACTCATCCGCTTGAATGCACCGCCTGTCCGTGCTCGGTACGTAACGTCCAGCCGATGCTGATCGAGTTCGGCACCGATACAACCCGGACCATCGCGAGCCTGCTCACCGCTCGCGCCGCCGAGCGCTATCCCAATATCAGCTACATCTTCTCGCACGGGGGCGGTGTGCTCACGTCGGTGGCCGAGCGCTTCCTTGTGCAGATGGTTCGCATCCCTCCGATGGTCGGAAAGCTGACGCGCGAGCAAGTCGAGCGAGATCTGCGCGGCTTCTTCTACGACACCGCGCAGATCACGAATTCCGTCACGCTGAAAGCGTTGCTCGACCTCGTACCGGCCTCGCAGGTGTTGTTCGGCTCGGACTGGCCCTTCCGAACGCCGCAGGAGACGGCCGCGGGATATGCGGGCATGTTCGATCCTGCGGTAGAGCGGAAGATTGACCGGGACAATGCGCTCGCGCTGCTCCGCAACCTATCGCGGCGAGGGTAAGGCCCGAGTGAGCGCCGCTAATGGGTCGCGTTGCGGCGCCTTGCGATTTCGCTTTCGTGCTG
>JAIBJL010000350.1 GCA_020029545.1 Gammaproteobacteria bacterium | reverse complement strand
CTGCATCACAACGATTGCTGTCTTGCGACCGGTGCACCGGACCCGGTGACTCGCACCGGGGACGGGCAGCTGACTGGATTTGAGAACGACGAGATCGAAGTTCGCATCCGAACCAAGCTCAATTTCGATGTGTTTGGGTTGTTTGCCAACTACGGCATCACCGATCGGTGGGACGTCGGCGTCGTGTTGCCGATCATCCGGGTTGAAGCTCGGGCAGACGCCCACGCGGAAGTGCTTCCGATCTCAGGCTCGAACATCCACTCGTTTCAAGGTCAGACGGAACTTCAGGATTCGACGACCGGTGGCACCAAAACCGGCGTGGGCGATGCCATCGTTCGCACCAAGTACAACCTGATTCGCGACGCAGGGGCAGCGCCGGATCTGGCGCTGCTGGCGCAGGTGACGGCACCGACCGGCGATGAAGACAATCTGCTTGGCACCGGCGAAACCAAATACAAGGCGGGCGTGATCGCCTCGAAGAACTTCGGTACGTTGGGTTCGCATCTCAATCTCGCCTACGAGATGACCTCCGGCCCGGACGTGCAGGACAACATGACCTATGCGGCCGGCGTCGATCTGCGCGCGACCAGCAATTTCACGATTGGCGGAGACTTTCTCGGACGCTGGAATCCGGAGCAGGAGAAGATCGGTTCCAATGTGGTCGACTTCGCCTTGTCGGCCAAGTGGAATCCGTTCACGGGCATGAATGCCCCGTTCAACGCCTATGTCATCGTTCCGGTCAACAAGGACCAGGGACTGCGATCGGATGTCGTCTACGGCGTCGGCTTCGACATCGTGCTGTAAGCGTTCTTACCATTCACTACTCACTAAGTCTTAACGACACCGTTTGAATCGGCGGTTGTAGGTTTTCCAATCGCTGCTGGCCGCTGTCTTGCCGCGCACCTGCATCATGCTTTGACCATCGGCCGAGAAATCGCCGAACTCCGTGACCATCGAGCCCAGCGCTTTGTCGTTCCAAGACATCGTGATGGTGTTGTTGGCTCGCTGATAGCGTTCGACTTCGTACTTGATCGTGCGGCCGCCACCCAGTTCGAACGAGTAGGAAGCAGGTTCGAAATTGAGGCCCAGTCCGTCACCGCACCATTTGCCGATCAGGGTCGGTTCGGGCGCCGCAGTCGTGGCGGGCTGCGCAGGGACGTTGGCTGGCGCGACCGCGACCGTCGTCGGTGCCACCGGTGCTGTCGTTGCAGGCTCAGGTGTCGTGACAGTCGTGTTGGCTGGTGGCGAAGTGCTCCCGGCGCCGGTCGTTGCCGCGGGTTTCGATTCAACCGCGGCGGTCACAGCGGGCTTCGGTTCAACTGCGGCTACCTTGACTTCGACCGGCCGAATCGACTGTAACGCGGCCAGATCTTCAAACGCCGACTGTACTGCGCTCAGGTAGGCGTTGTGTCGCAGCGGCTCGGTGGCAAGCTCGGCAAGCCGACTATTGATGCGAGTCAACCAGGATGGGCTCAATGCCTGATACCGATCCGGCAGCGCGGTCTTGAATTGGGCGATCAAGGAGATGAGTGCCCTTCTGTCGATGTTGCCGGGTGAACTCAGCAGGGTATCGACGCGCCGGCCGGCTGCAGCATCAACGTCGGCAAGTAGCTGGGTGAAGCGACTGTCGCCAGGGGCGAGTGCAGCGCCCAACCGGACGAGCTGCAGAGCTGCAAAGTAGTCGCCGGATTTCAGCAGCGCCTGCGCCGCCGCGCTGTAGCCGTTAGCGAGCTGTGCCGGGGCCTCGCGGGTCACGAACGCATCGTTCGGACTGATGGCCTGCAACTCCGCGAGCGTCTTGCGTGCACGCTCGAACTGGCGCGAGTTCACTTCGTGAGCAAAGCGCTGTTGCGTAGCGCTCACTTTCGCCGCCAGCTCTTCCGCCGCGCGTTCGGTCTTCAGGCGTTCCGCCGCCTGCGCCAATTGCTCGCGGCGCGCCTGTACTGCGACGCCTTTAGGTGTCAGTGCCTCAGCTTTGGCCAGCATCTGCGAGGCGATAGTGAAGCGCTTCTCATCGCCGAGTCGTCCTGCGGCGTCCAGGTATCTTGCAGCCAACTGCTGTGGGGCAGCGGTCGCGTCTGCGGCAGACGCTACCTTCTGCAATCCTGCCAGTGCGGCGTCGGCTTCGCGCTGCCAGCGCTCATCCGTGGGGACAGCGTTGTCCAGCAGGGTACGGAATGTCTGCTGTGCGGTTGCAATGAGTTGATTCTGTGCGCGGCGCGCCGCCTCGACCCGCAAGGCATCGACCTGTGCACGTGCGGTTGCAATGAGGGCAACACCGGGCAGGTCGACGGCAGCCTTGGTGAGCAGGTTGTGCGCCTCGTCGAACCGACCCGCTCTGGCGGTTGCATCTGCAGCCGCAGCGATGCGTTGCGCCGCGGTATCGCGCGCGGATTGGATCATGGCATTACCCGGATCGATGGCGGCAAGTGCCGCGATGCGCGGCCCCAGGGCCGCCAGTCCCGTCGGGGTAGCCGCAAAGTTGTCGAGCGCTGCCTGCAGCTGCGTTTTCGCCGCATCGATCTTCATGCGTTCGACAGTCCGTGCCAGTACGCGCTCGGCTTCGGCGCTTTCGCGAGCGGCGTCGCGCTCGCGTTGTGCGATACGTTCCATGTCTTGCTCGACCAACGCCTTCATTTCGGTGGAGCTGTCCAGGGCCAGAGCTTCGGCGAGCGCACTGCGCGCCGCATTCCATTCGTGTTCAGAGCTCAGGCGCTGAGCGACGCGTCGTTGTTCGGACGCCGCGACGGTAACCACGGCGGTCAGCTCGGGGTCGCCCGGCGCAAGTTCGCGTAGCTCGGCAATGACACTGCCGATGGCGACGCCTTGTTTGGTTTTGGTGCCCGGTGCTGCCGCCAGCGTGCGGGCCTGTGCAAGCAGGCGATCACGTCGTGCAGAGAGTGCGGCGCGGTGGGCACGAACTTGTTCCAGCGCCTCGTCGAGGCCGATCGCCTCGAACGCTGCCGCGTAGTCGCGTTCCATCGCAGCAATGCTAGCGACGTTCGTGGCGCTGGTGATGAGCTGGTAATCCTTGCCAAGCAAAGGTCTGACAGCGGCGCGCACCTGATTCAATACCGGATGATTGGCAGCGATACCCCGCAGCTCGACAAGTGCATTAGTGAGGGTCGGTGTGAGTGCACTCAGTGCAGTCAACGAATCGAGTTGTCCTGCGATCGAAGCGGCCAGTTCGTTCGTGCGTTGAGCGATACGCGCCTGCTGCTCCGCGCTGGCCAGCTTGTCGGCGACATCGCGCAGCACCCCATCATCCGGCGCCAGACGCCTGCCGTCGGCAACGAGCGCGCGTGCGACGTCGAGTTTGCCGTCGGTAATGGCGACGTCTGCGGCCGTCGCAAATGCACCGGGTACACGAGGGTCCGACAGCAGCGGATGCTTGGGATCGACCAGCCGAATGCGTTGCATGACGCCTTGGATATCGCCCTGCTGCTTGCTGCGCAGCAGGCGTCCGGCGGCGAGATAGGTTTCGTACTGTTCCGCCAGCTCACTCAGATAGCGTTCCTTGCGTTTGACCACTTCGGTCTGCAGGTTCGCAAGGTCGGTTGCATCCGGATACATGGCCAGTGCGGTACGCAGCATCGCTTCCGCTTTGGCGCTCGCGACATCGACTTCGCCGCTGTCCAGCATTGCCTGAATCTGCGCCCGGAAGTGCGCGATGATGGCGGGCTTCGCTGTCTTCACCACATCCGCGTGGTCCGAAGGTGACAGCTGCGGCAATCGATCGATGGCGGCTTGTGCGACCTGGCGATCGCCGGATTCGAGATCGGCGATCATGCGCGTGACAGGGTACCGCGTCGCATACCAGGTGCCGCCGGCTGCAATCAGCAGTAGCAGGGCAGCCAGGGCTGCGAGGCTTTTCTTGCTCAGTCGCAGCCGGCTGCCGCCGTCCGGATTCAGGTCGGCCATGAACTCGCGAACGCTGGGTGTACGTGCCGAGCGTTCGAACGCAAGTGCACGCACGATGGCGCGATTTTGACGCGCGTTCAATCCTGGCACGCGCTTGGGCACCAGTCGCTGGTCGCGCGCGTCCGTCGCCGATGCGCGATTGAACGGATGCCAGCCGGTCAACACTTCGTAGCAGACACAGGCCAGCGCATAGACGTCGTCGCGTGGGTCCGGGTCAGCGGTTTCTTCGAGCATTTCCGGGCTGGCATAGGCAGGCGTCATCGCGCCCAGCGACTTGCCGTCGTAGACGGTGAGATCGCCACCGGTGTGATTCGGCTTCTTCATCGCACGCGCGATGCCGAAGTCGAGCACTTTGATATTGCCGTCTGTCAGCACGAAGCTGTTGCTGGGCTTGAAATCGGCATGCACGATGCCGCGTTCGTGAGCGTAGGTCAGCGCGGCGCACATGCCCTCGATCAGCCGCAATGCATGGTTCAGCGGCAGCCCATTGCGCGGCCGCGCGTGCGTCTTGAGATATTCGTCGAGCGGCGCGCCTTCGAGCAACTCCATGCTGATGAAGATGATGTCGCCGGTGCGGTCGAAATCGTACACGGTGACGATGTTCGGATGTGCCAGGCGCTGCTGCCGGCTCGCTTCGCGCTGCAGCACGATAAACGCGTCATCGCGCTTCTTGAAATCGTCGTTGAGTACCTTGATCGCTACATACGGATTACGGTCGCGGGCCTCCACCTTGAGCAGATCACGGCCCTTGTACACCGTACCCATGCCGCCGGCGCCGAGCACTTCATCGAGAATGAAGCGCTCGCGCAGACGGGTGCCGACCTCGATGTTGGAGCGCGAGATCGGACCGCCGAGGCTGGCGGGACGGCTGCCATCGCGTCGTGAGGCGATGGTATTGTCGATCACCGTTTTCAGCCGGGTGAACTGCGCCGGTTCGATGATCTTCTGCTCGTATGCGGACTGGACTTGCCGCAGGAGCTCGCTGGCGGCATCCGGCGCGGCAACCAGATGTGCACTGATACGGCCGGTCAGGGCATCGAACGCGATGTCGCTGCGGCGAGCCGCGCGCAAATCGTCGATCAGTCGGGCCACCTTGATCATTGCGCGGTCAGCGGCGGACGCAGCGAGGAGAGGTCAACCGCAAGAGGATCGGCGTCGGGTGAACGACTTGCCCGGGCATCGGGCAGGCGCGGGCTATCGCGGGGCAATCGCAGCCCCGGCCGGCACTGGCACTCACTGGCGTCGAACTTGCACCCTCGGGTCTCATGCAATTCTCGGACTAGCTCACTTCCGGGACGGGTCTGCGCACCGCATCACGCACGCTTCGATTGATGCTGCGACTGAGATCTGCACGCAGTCTGTCTACTATGTGACAGACCTATGTGACAGACCGCACTTTCGTCGCGCTTTTCGCGCGGCGACACCCATGCGGAAGCTCGTATAGCAGCCTGTCGGACTGAAGGTTGATCTACTGCGGCGGTGTCAGCTGGGTCCATTTTTCCGATCCTTCTCGTTAAATAGCTATGGCTATTCGCCTCCAACGATCGAAAAACTGTCCTCCATCTGCCACGCGCCTCGCTACGATC
>JAIBJL010000063.1 GCA_020029545.1 Gammaproteobacteria bacterium | reverse complement strand
AGATCGCCACCACCTTCGGCGGTGCTAGGCTGTCGTCGGAACTGGTGCTGACCTTGTTGAAGGACGGCAGCTATCGCAAACACATGGAGTCGGTGCGGTCGCGGTTATCCAAGTCCATGGGGGAAACGATCGGGCGGCTCAAGCCGATGGGCCTGAAGCCATTGATACCGGAGCCGGCCGGAATATTCCTCTGGTGTCGCTTGCCAGATGGCATCGACGCGACGGACGTTGCGCATCGGGCATTGGCCAATAACGTCGTGCTCGCCCCGGGCAACGCGTTCAGCGTTTCACAAACTGCGAGCAGCTTCTTGCGCTTCAACGTTGCTCAATGCGAGGACGAGCGAATATTCAAAGTCCTGAAGGCGGCAATGCGCCCGTAGCGGCTCATTTTACCTGCAGTCTCCTTTCACGCACTCTCGTTCCAGGAAATATCGACGTAGTGGATGACTTGGTCGGTCTATACGGAGTACGTGGCCGCGTACGCGAACATCGGGTAGTGGAGCGAAAGTCGCTCCTTGTCCGGCGGAGTGGGGTCGGCCGGCACTATCATGCGCAAGGATTGTCATGCCAGCTTCGGCCGTCTTCGGACGCTGGCAATACCTACGGGATGCACTACACCGATCCGGCCACCACCCCGCCCGAAGACTAGGCGAGGAGTTACGGAACTATCCGATCTTTTTTTCACTACGTGAACGTGGGACCGGACGTGAAGGAGCACGAGATGATTACGGATGTGTATCTGTCGCTTAAATGAACCGGCCAACACCTCAAGATCTAGCCGTAATTGAAAGCGGAGACGTCGATCGCTCTCGGCTGTGCTGCCGCGGGATCTTCACGACATGCGGGCTGCACAGCTGTGTGCCTAAGCCAATGGCAGCGATGCGGCCTCGTCGTCTGCTCGATCAGAACTTGCTCGTCAACGTGATGCCGACGCTGCTCGCGTCCCAATCGCCGCCGAACTCGTCGGTGTAGTCGATGCCGGTGTACGACAGCGCGATCCACTTCCAGCCAGCCTCGAGCGTGAAGCCGGTGGCGTCGTCGAAATCCAGGTTGGGTACAAACCCGTCGCCGTCGAATTGAATGTCGACGTGATGCGTGACGCCCGCCCCACCCACCAGTTGGACGGCCAGCGATAATTGCCCAGCACTTCGAAAACCTTGCGGTCGATGCCGATGTCGGCGTTTTCGGCAGCCGTGGTGACGAACTTGTAGCCTACCGTGGCACGCACGGAAAACGGCGAAGACTCCGCGGCGCGATAGTGACCGCCGAGAGCGAGCGTCAAACCCTGCCCCGCTTTCACATGCTGCGAGGAACCGTCGGTGAAATTCACGGTAGCGACATCATCGCCGCCATATTCCAGATCGGCCTCGAACACGAATCCAAATTTAGAGCTGTCCGCCGTCTCAGCCGCTGACAGCGCGCTCCAGATGCGCGAGAATGCACCACGCTGCTTCCCCCGCCTAAAAGCTGTATTTCATTCCAATACCGTAACGGCGCGGCGCATTTACGTAGGCTGCGTAGTAGTTGGGAGGCACGGGAATGACGTGAGCGATGTAACGATCGTCCGTCAGATTCTTGCCAAAGACATAGACTTCGATGCCGTTGGCATGGCTGACCGCGAGCCTGGCATCCACCGTTTCCCATCCGTCGTTGGCTACGAAGGGCGAGTTGGAGGCGTCGTAATAGGATTTGCTTTCGTGATAGTAGCTGGCGTTCGCGTTCAGGCGCAGGCCCGCTCTCCATTCGTGCGTGTAGTCCACATGTACGCCATATTGCCAGCTGGGCGCGCGGTTCAAGCGGTTGCCGGAGCGGTCGATGGGCACTCCGCCAACCAATTCGATGAGCTCTTCGTATTCGGAATCCAGATGGTTGACGAATCCGCCGAGCGTGACGCCGCCTCCAACCACCACGGTCGCTTCAAGCTCCGCACCATAAATCGTCGCCGCACCGGCGTTGTTGATGGTGGCCAGACCCGGCCCCAGCGTCTGCCGGACTTGCATGTCCTTGTAGTCATAGTAGAACGCGGCCGAGTTCAGGCGCACGCGGCGCTCGAATAGCTCGGTCTTCGCGCCCACCTCGTAGGCCGTCAAATCTTCCGGCTTGAACGACTCGGCTTGCCGCAGGCGCCCCGAAGAGGGATTGAAGCCGCCGGCCTGATATCCCTTGGAAGCCGACGCATACAAGAAGATATCGGGCGTTGCCTGGAAATTGACCGCCAGTTTCGGAACGAACTCGGTATCGGATAAATCTCCGGTGGAACTGCGAAATACCGGATCAGAGGCGATCGGATCGTAGGACTGCACGAAATCCCGCTTTTCGTAGTTGAGACGACCGCCGGCTACCAATGTGAGCCGCGGCAGGACCTCGTAGTCGACCTGCCCGAACACGGCATAGGCCGTCGTGTCCATGGTGTCGTGCGGTCCCTTCGGAGAGGTGGACGCATACGGCAGGTCGACCGCCGTGTTCACCAGCCAGAACTCGTTGTCCTCATGGTAGTAATTGGCGCCGACAGTCAGTTTCAGCCTGTCGCCGGTATACCCCAGCCGCAATTCTTCGCTGATGGTTTTCATCCGGTTGAAACCTTGAGTATGGAGCACGAAGCCGGTGTAGACGCCCCCAGTCGTGTCGTAATACGAGCGCGCTTCGAAAACGCGATAGCTCGAAATGGACGTGAGCGTGAGCTTGTCGTTGAGCGAATAATTCAAGGTCAAGGCAGGACCGTAAGACTTGCGCCAGCTATTGGCGACGTCTTCCCAATTCGACTCCACCACGCTCGGATCGCCGATGCCGGTAAACACGTTCTGCACCGGATCTCTCTGGTTCTGATAGAAATCCGCGCCTTCCAGGCGCGTGTAGTCGAACGCCAGGACGCCCGTGAACACGTCCTCGCCGCTCGCGTAGCGAAGCTTGCCGCGCACCGTCACATCGTCGGTGTCGCCGACGTCGTTGCCCGTCACGGCGTTCTCGAAATAGCCGTCATGGCCCGATTTGACCGCTGAAAGGCTCGCCGCCACTTGCGAACTCAACGGACCGCTCACGTAGCCCTTCACCGAATATTCATCGAAGCGCCCGTAACTGGCGTCGACCTTGGCCGTCAGCTGCGACTCGGGTGTCTGGGTGATGACGTTGACCGCGCCCGCGGTGGAATTTCGGCCGTACAAGGTCCCCTGGGGACCGCGCAACACCTCGATGCGCTCGACGTCGATCAGGGAGAAGAACGCGGCATCGGACCGGGGCAAATACACACCATCGAGATACATGCCCACCGCTTCTTCCGCGCCGATGGGAATGGCCTGCCCGCTGACGCCCCGGATGGAGAGCGGGTTCAGACCTGCATAGCCCGCTTTGCCGCCTATGACCAGGCCCGGCACGAGGCCCGTCATATCCTCCAGCGTATTGATGCTGCGCTCTTCCAGCAGGGTATCGGTGAGTGCCGATAGCGCGATGGGCGTGGACTGCAGGTTTTCAGAGCGCTTCTGCGCAGTGACCACGACCTCTTCCAACAGGGACGATTGGGCTGGAGCGTCTTGCGCCGCAGTTGCCTGAACCGCGATTGCGCCAACCAGTAGACCGCCAAGACCGCGTCGGATTTTCATTGCCTGTTCCCCCTTCGTTTTCTCGGATAGGAAATTCAAACCGCCTGCGCCATCCGAGTGTATTCGCAGAACGGGTTTCGATGTCCGATCGTGCAGACGACTGCCGGTGGCCGCCGCAGACCGGGCTCGGTCTCTGTATCATCCGCCCCGCATGTCCGGCCTCAAACTCCCTCGCGCTTTTTATGCGCGCAGCACCTTGCGGGTCGCTCGCGAACTCATCGGCATGCACCTGGTGCACATGGGCGCGGGGCATCGACAGGTCGGGCGCATCGTCGAGACCGAGGCCTATCAAGGCCCGAAGGATCTCGCGGCCCACTCGGCACGCGGGCGCACGGCGCGAACGGAAGTCATGTTCGGGCCGCCGGGGCACGCCTATGTGTATCTGATCTATGGTTTCTGGAACTGCCTGAATGTGGTCACCGCGGCGGCCGGCACGCCGCACGCCGTGCTGATTCGCGGCCTCGAACCGATCGAGGGGATCGAGAACACGACCCATGGGCCGGGCTTGTTGTGTCGTGCCCTGCAGATCGATCGCACGCTCAGTGGCGCGGACCTGGACGGGGATACCCTATGGATCGAAAAACCTGGCGGCGCCTGGCGCAAACCCCGAATCAGCCGCGCCACCCGCATCGGCGTCGACTACGCCGGAGACTGGGCGCACAAGCCGTGGCGCTTCTTCGAGACCGAATCTCCCTATGTTTCAACAGTTAGCGCCGCCCGGCGGCGACGCCTGCTCGCCCACGCGACCGCCGTATCGGGAGCACCCCCTCAACGTCAGTAACACTCGACTTGGAGAGCGGCGCGGACATCTCTATATATATGTCGCCTCCCGAATCCCGAATTGCGCAGTCCTGTGGTCTAATCCGCCCCGCCATGAACCCCGCCCGAGAGCTTTTTTCCTACCGCAAACACTGGGCTGCCCGCTTCGGCACGGCACCGTTCCTGCCCATGTCGCGCGCAGAAATGGAGGCGCTGGGCTGGGACAGCTGCGACATCATCATCGTGACCGGCGATGCCTACGTCGATCATCCGAGTTTCGGCATGGCCATCGTCGGGCGTGTTCTCGAAGCGCAGGGATTTCGCGTGGGCATCATTGCGCAGCCCGATTGGCGCTCGAAGGCCGACTTCGAAAAGCTCGGCAAGCCGAACCTGTTCTTCGGCATCACCGGCGGCAACATGGATTCGATGGTGAATCGCTACACCTCGGACCGCCGCATTCGTAGCGACGATGCCTATACACCCGGCGGCGAAGGCGGCAAACGGCCCGACCGGTGCGTCATCGTGTACGCGCAACGCGTGCGTGAAGCGTTCAACGATGCCCCGGTGATCATCGGCGGTATCGAAGCCAGCCTGCGTCGTATCGCGCACTTCGACTACTGGTCGGAGAAAGTACGTCGTTCCGTACTGCTCGATGCGAAGGCAGACCTGCTGGTGTACGGCAACGGCGAGCGACAGATCATCGATCTCGCGCACCGGCTCGCGAAGGGCGAGAAGATCGAGGACATCACCGATCTGCGTGGCACGGCATTCGTACGCCATGGTGCGCCACAGGACTGGACCGAGATCGATTCGACGACGATCGACGAGCCAGGCCAGTTGAATCCGCCGGTGGATCCATATCTGGATACGTCGAAGATGGGCGACGGGCCACGGGCCACGGGCGTGGGTCAGAGTGAAGACGCGAAATCAGCCGCAAACACTGCGACCTCCGCTAATCCTTGCTCCGCTTCTAGCCCAAGCCCCAAGCCCCAGGCCCCAGGTCCAGCGCCTCGCGTCGTCAAATTCTACCGCCAGGTGCCCACCGCCGATCGCGCGCAGTCCGTCATCCGCATGCCGGCGTACGAAGCGGTGCGCGACGATCCGGTGTTGTATGCGCATGCATCGCGCATTCTGCATCTCGAATCCAATCCGGGAAATGCGCGGGCCTTGGTACAGCGGCACGGCGATGTCGATGTGTGGCTGAATCCGCCGCCCCTGCCGCTGGCAATGAAAGAGATGGACGGCGTTTACGATCTGCCGTATCGGCGCGTTCCGCATCCTGCGTATGCCGGAGCGAAAATTCCTGCCTACGAGATGATTCGTTTCTCGATCGCGATTCAGCGCGGCTGCTTCGGCGGCTGTACGTTCTGTTCGATCACCGAACACGAAGGCCGGATTATCCAGAACCGCTCGGAGAACTCGATCATTAAAGAGATCGAGACCGTGCGCGACACCGTGCCGGGATTCACCGGGGTGATTTCGGATCTCGGCGGGCCGACGGCGAACATGTATCGCCTCGCCTGCAAGTCGCCGAAGATCGAATCGGCGTGTCGTCGACCGTCGTGCGTGTATCCGGGCATTTGTCCGAACCTCAATACCGACCACATGCCGCTGATCAAACTGTATCGGCGCGCGCGCACCTTGCCTGGCATCAAGAAAGTGCTGATCGGTTCGGGGGTGCGTTATGACCTTGCGGTCGAATCTCCCGAGTACGTGAAGGAACTGGTGCAGCATCACGTCGGTGGCTATCTCAAGATCGCCCCCGAGGCGATCGGCGAAGGACCTTTGTCCAAGATGATGAAGCCCGGCGTGGGCTCGTACTACAAGTTCAAGGAGATGTTCGAGAAGTACTCGAAGGAAGCCGGCAAGGAGCAGTACCTGATTCCGTACTTCATCGCGGCGCACCCCGGCACCACCGATCAGGACATGCTGGACCTTGCCGTGTGGCTGAAGACGAATGGTTTCCGCGCCGACCAGGTGCAGGCCTTTCTGCCTTCGCCGATGGCAAGCGCGACCGCCATGTGGCACTCGGGCAAGAACCCGCTGAAGAAAGTCACGCACACCAGCGAAACAGTGCACATCCCGAAAGGCCTGAAGGTGCGACGCCTGCACAAGGCGTTTTTGCGTTATCACGATGCGAATAATTGGCCGATGCTGCGCGAAGCATTGAAGCGCATGGGTCGTGCCGATCTGATCGGTTCGGGCAAGCGTCATCTGATCCCTGCCTGGCAGCCTGCCGGGACGGGCGATGCGCGCGAGGGCCAGCGTTCGCCCATCGGCACTCGGCAACCGTTGCAGACAGCGGCGACAACGACCGCAGCAAAGCCAATGCGCTTCCGCACGCAACACACAGGGCTCAAAGGGGTGTCGATCCCGCAGCAGCGGCCGCGGGCTGCCAAGCCGGGAAGCCAGAAAGGCAAGCGCTGACGCGCGTCGGATAGACGTCATCGCATTCCGTCCGTAGTGGGCTTGGCATCTGCTTGCCTGCTCACCCCCCGGATCATCGGCGCACCAGAAAAAAAAGCCCGCCTTGCGGCGGGCACATTCCAGTTTGCACTGGGCCGGATTCGCACCGGCAGGGGTCGAGGAAAAGAATTCGAATCGTCAGAAGCTATGCACCAGCTGCACCGCACCCCACACAGCATCGCGAGCCGCGGGACCATGCCGCACTTCGCTCGACTGGTAGTTCAGCAGGTAACTCGCCTGAGTCTGGCCTCCCAATTGGGTCACGATACCGATCCATGCTTCGACCAGCACCGGCTCCAGTTCAGCAGCCGAGTACCGCACGTCGCTGTGACGGAATTGGCCTTGCAGGAAGGCGTTGTACGCACGCGCCTTGACCCGCGCACCCGTCAGCACATACAACTCCGGTGCCGAGCGCGATATCTCTACCGGCAACGGCGCGCCCAGGTAATCGGTCTGCTCCGGCGCTGAACTCCACCACGGCGAGGAGAACCGGCCAATACGCATCGAGACCGCGGCGCTGGTTTCCGTCAGGTAGCCGATGCTGCCTTGCACCGTCGTCTTGATATCCAGCGTGGATGAAGGATTCGCGACCACGAGCTGATGTCGCGCCAGGGTATAGCGGGCCGTCGGCTCGCCGCCGGCAGAAATCTGATGATCGTAGCCGTTGGCCTGCGGCGATCCGACCACTTCGTGCACCGCGTTCTGGATGTCCTGCGATGCCTGCAGTCCCAACGCACCGACACTCAACGTACTCGCCCACGCCACGCGGTTGTTGGGCTCGACCTGCACCCGTCCATTCGCGATCAGGAACAGGCTCGCATACGGCCTGTCATCCTGTTGGGCGCGGAAAGTACCGATGTCGGTCGGTGTGAACGCCAGCAATCCGATCTGCTGTGCATGCCTGACTGTCGCGCCGGGCTTGCTTACGCCAAGCAGGTCATCGATCCGGCTCAGCAGCGCATCCAGTGACAATACGTTGTCGCTGGCCGCAAGGCCGGAGACCGTGACGCCGAAGCCGCCGGTGTAATCGCGGTCGCTGTTTCGTGCGGCAAACAGATCGTTGTCAACCTGGACGCGTACTCCGCTGATATCAGGCTCACCGCTCACCTCTGCTGCGGCCCGCTGTGGTTGAGCCCACAACAGAGCGACAGCCAAGAAGACCATTGCCGCTGGGCCTGCAATTCTGACGCTCTCTCTGTAAGACCTCATGTCCATGCCCCCTCGGATGCAGGAGCACACGGTCTGTCATCGCGCTGCGCCTGCCCTTTCACTCTTGGTTGGCCGTTACTTTGCTCCCAGCCCCGACAGGTGATAAATCGCGTGGCGGGAATGAGATTGGTGACTACGGCGATGCAATCGTCGCAATCTTCTACGCCACAGGCCGTTCGCCAGATGCAATCGGCGCATTGGCTGCTGAACCCTAAGGCGTAGATAATGATGGCCGCCCAGCAGGGGCGCTGACTGTCAGGTAGTTGACAGTTCCACGGGCTCGATCCGCCGCACAATGGCAAGGCGGACCAGATCGAATCGTTATCCGGTCATTCGATTCGTTCGAGTTCCCACTGCACGAACGGCACCTCATGCTTCACATGGAGGCCGAAGCCCAGAGCATGAAAGTCCCGGCCGAGTCGTTTGCGATACCACTCGCCGTCGCGCAGATGAATGTCCGCATCGCTAACGCTGACATCGGCGTTGCGCTGCCAGTCTTCCTGCGTGGGCGCGTGGAAGTACAACGCGCCTTTGCAAAGCCGCGCCAGGTTCGCCATTGCACGGCGAGCTTCGGCTTGCGGCAGGTACTGCAACACATCGTAACAAATCACCAGATCAAAGCGGCCCCGCGGCCTGAAGTCCGCCAACGATCTATTGATCCAGCCGAGGCGCTGGCATAGGTGCTCGCTGACCTCGAGTCCCACGTAAGCCGCATCCGGAAACGCCTGCAACAGGGGTTTGCGCATCCAGCCCAGGCCGCAACCGGCATCGAGAATCCGCCTCACCGGCAAATCCAGATAGGCAACCAACGCGGCAACCGCACGCGCGCGTTTCGCCATCTCCTCGCGGGTCGTCACTCGCGTACGCGGATTGGCATAGAACCGTTGATAAAACTTCGCATCGAACCGGTGATGAGGCATGGGGTGCGGAGCGGGATTAGTTGAGTAGTGAATGGTCAGAAGGGAAGATGCTTGAAGATGCTCAGCCTTCTGGCTGCTTGAGGCAAAGGGTAAGAACCGCACGGACGCGGCTGGTCAGAACGAAACTTCCGGATCTTTATCTGGCTAGCTTACCAGCCGCGTCCGCGGTTCTTACCCACCGTGTCTGCACGGTTCTTGCTAGTTTGCATCACTCTTCGCACGACCCCAGGGATGAAAGCACCTTCAGACGAATGGTGCTTACTTAGCAGCAAGCGCCACAGTGGCCACTACCCATAAGGCCTTGGGGGGCCTGGGCAGGAAACGGATCGGGGTGGTACACGCTGGCACTTTCGAGTCTCCTACCCAGGCCCCACGCCCCAGGCCCTTACGTCAAGGCAGTCGGTTTGAGTCGAGTCGCGGGGCAAACATTTCTAAGTCAGCGCCATTGTCCTTCAGACGATTCACGACTCGCGACTCACGACTCATCACTCACCTTCCTCCCACCTTGACTCCTGCCTTGCCGTCCCCAACCTACCTTGCAGGTGAGTCTGCTGGGTGGTCGACAGCGCATGACGATACGCAATCCCGATTCCTGGATGTGGGCCGAGGCCTGCGAAATGCTGGAGCGCGCACAGCGATTGCAGCGGCAGTTCTTTCGCTTTGGACAGTCCATTCAATCGCAGCCGCGTTGGGAACCGCCCGTCGACATCGTGGCCACTGACCGCGACATCGAGATCAGCGTGGCCTTGCCTGGGGTGGCTCCGGAACGGGTTCAAGTGCGTATCGATCATGGCGCACTGCGGGTTGAAGCGCTGCGCGCCGTACCCATGAATGAGCGAACGACACAGATTCACCGACTGGAAATTCCGTACGGCCGGTTCGAGCGGCAGATCGCGCTGCCAGCCGGCAGGTATGAACTACAGGAGCGGGCCTTCGTCAACGGCTGCCTGCTGCTGCGGCTTGCCAAGCGTTGAAGCGATCGAGAGTTGAGAGATCGGAAGCCCATAGCGGAGATAGCATGAGCGACGTGGCACGAGCGCCTGGCGACAGGCCCGACACCCCAGTGAACGACGAGACAGTGAATCACGCATCGACCGTGACGGATGACATGCTGATCATCCTGCCGGTGCGCAACATGGTGCTGTTTCCCGGCACGGTATTGCCGGTGGCCATGAACCGTGAGCGCTCGCTTGCCGGTGCGCAGGAAGCCGTGCGCGCGGAGCGCAAGGTCGGCTTCCTGTTACAGCACGATCCCGACACGCAGATTCCCGGCGCGAACGATCTGTACAAGATCGGCACCGTCGCGACCATCGTGCGCTACGTCACCGGTCAGGATGGCACGCATCATCTCGTGGTCCAGGGCGAGCGCCGCTTTCGCGTGCTCGACTTCCAGGACGGCATGCCGTTCATGCTGGCCCGCGTCGAGTATCTGCCGGATACCGGCACGACCAGTACTGAAGTCGAAGCGCGCGCATTGAACCTGAAGCGCCAGGCGAGCGAGGCGGTGTCGTTGCTGCCGCAAGCGCCGGCCGAATTGTCGAATGCCATCCAGGCAGTGGAATCGCCATCGACCCTGGTCGACCTGGTCGCAAGCTTCATGGACGTGAAGACCGCAGAGAAGCAACAGATCCTGGAAATCACCGATCTGCGTACGCGGCTGGACAAGGTCAGTGCGTTGCTGAGCAAGCGTATCGAAGTGTTGCGCCTGCAGCGTCAGCTCGAAGAAAAGACTCGCGATGCCATCGACGAGCGTCACAAGGAAGCGCTGCTGCGCGAGCAGATGCGCCAGATCCGCAAGGAACTGGGCGAAGATGGCGAATCGGGCGAGGATACGAAGGAACTCGCCGAAGCCATCGACAAGGCAGGCATGCCCGAGGAGGCACTGGAACAGGCGAAGAAGGAATTGAAGCGCCTGGAACGCATGCCCGATGCCAGCGGCGAATACTCGATGCTGCGTACCTGGCTCGACTGGATGATCCAGTTGCCCTGGTCGAAGCTCGACCCTGAATCCATCGACATCCAGAAGGCACGCCAGGTGCTGGATGAGGATCACTATGGCCTGGAGAAAATCAAGCGCCGTATCGTCGAGTATCTCGCGGTCCGCAAGCTAAACCCGCAGGGTCGCAGTCCCATCCTGTGCTTCGTTGGCCCGCCGGGCGTCGGCAAGACCTCGCTCGGTCAAAGCATCGCCCGCTCGCTGGGCACGAAGTTCGCGCGCGTGAGCCTGGGCGGTGTGCACGATGAAGCGGAAATCCGCGGTCATCGACGTACCTACATCGGCGCGCTGCCCGGCAATATCGTGCAGGCGCTGCGTAAGGTCGGCTCGCGCAATCCGGTGATGATGCTGGATGAGATCGACAAGCTCGGCGCCGGTGTGCACGGCGACCCGTCGTCGGCGCTGCTCGAGGTGCTGGACCCGGAACAGAACAATACGTTCCGCGACAACTACCTTGGCCTGCCTTTCGACCTGTCGAAAGTGATGTTCATTGCCACTGCCAACCAGCTGGACACGATTCCCGGCCCGTTACGCGATCGCATGGAGATCATCGAGCTGACCGGTTACACGGAAGACGAAAAGGTGCAGATTGCCCATCGCTATCTGGTGCAGCGCCAGCTCGAAGCCAATGGCTTGAAGGCCGAGCAGGCACAGATCACCGAGGCAGCGCTGCGTCAGATTGCGCGCGACTACACGCGCGAGGCCGGAGTGCGTAATCTCGAGCGCACGATCGGTTCGGTGCTACGCAATGTCGCAGTACGCGTGGCCGAAGCAACGATTACGCAACAGACCGTCGATGTGGCCGATATCGTGCCCATCCTCGGCGCGCCGCGCTTCGAGAGCGAAGTGGCCATGCGCACCAGTGTGCCTGGCGTGGCGACGGGTCTGGCGTGGACGCCGGTGGGCGGCGACATTCTGTTCATCGAGTCCAGTCGCGTGCCGGGCAACGGCAAGCTGATCCTCACGGGTCAGCTCGGCGATGTGATGAAGGAAAGCGCGCAGGCCGCGTTGTCGCTGGTCAAGGCGCAAGCGGTGCGTTTGGGTGTTGACCCCACAACCTTCGAGAAAAGCGACATACATATTCACGTACCGGCTGGCGCCATCCCCAAGGATGGCCCGAGTGCCGGAGTGGCAATGTTCACCTCGCTGGTCTCGTTGCTGACATCGCGCAACGTGGGCAGCGACCTGGCGATGACCGGCGAGATCAGTCTGCGCGGTCTGGTCCTGCCGGTCGGCGGCATCAAGGAGAAAGTGATTGCGGCGCATCGAGCCGGCATTCGCAAGGTGTTGTTGCCAGCCCGCAACCGGAAGGATCTGGAGGATGTACCGCAAGGTGTAAAAAACGAAGTGAAATTCGTCTTTTGCGAACGTGTCGACAATGTGATTGCCGAAGCATTAGGCATTGAATTCGATGTCGCCTCGGTGACCGCAGCCGCCTGACACATCGGTACCTGTAACATCGACCCTTACCGGCCCGGCCCTTCGGCATTCGAAGGGCCGGCCGTCACGCCAATGAGATCAAGCCAATTGATAGTGAGACCCACTGCGCGACTCGTCAATAACCCATAGTGCCGTGCGGCTGCTGGCATGAGCCATGCAACGCACTTCGCATGAATCGCATTGCAAGATCGCACAGAAGAGAGTAATCAAGGGTTATGTTTCGCAGGCTCTCTTCTGGCATGCGCAACGCTGCGCAGTCCGACTCCATCCTTCCGGAGTCGCAGCCTCCTTCTGATCTTCATCAAGCGAAATTCCGTCAGCGTCACATCCGCGCGCACCGCAGTGGCGCAAACTTTTCGGGAACATGTTCGCCAATGGATCAGTCTCAATGTCATGGGCTGACGACAATCGTTGAGGATGCTATCGGGCGTGTCCATCCTTATCGCAGCACGCAACGGCCGCCGGCATGTGGTCCGGCAGGAGTTCTGGCAAGACGAGTAGGCAATAGTCAAAGGATCGAGCGATCTGACCCCGCATGGCACGACCGATCAGTATGCATTGACGGTGGCGTCCAGTAGCTTACGTCCCTAATGTTCACCCGAGTGGAGGCGGTTCCGATGCAGCCAGACAGCCCCAAGACAGGTTCGCAGCGTGGCGAGAACTTTGTCGAGGCATTGAACGCGTATAGCCGGTTCCATCGTGCCCAGCACTGGTCCGGTACGTTCGGTGAATTCCTGCGCACCGTGGTGCCCGGCAATGCCGGGCCGCTGACGCGCACCAGTCATGAGTATCTGTGGGACATGCTCAACTGGTTCGGCAAGTCCGGCACCAACGGCGAGTCCACCGGCCCGCGCGAGTTGTTCAAGCGCGAACTCTTCGGCATCGACGAACCGCTGGGGCGTGTCGTCGATTACTTCAAGGCGGCAGCCGCAGGTTCCGATGTCGGCAGGCGGTTGCTGTTGCTGCTGGGTCCGCCGTCGGGCGGCAAGTCGACCATGGCCATTCTGATCAAGCGCGGACTAGAGGAGTACAGCCACACGGATGAGGGCGCCATGTATGCGTTGCAGGGTTCACCGATGCATGAGTCACCGCTGAATCTGATTCCAGCCAGTCTGCGCGGCGAGTTTCGCGATACTTATGGCGTCGAGATTCGCGGCGAACTGAGTCCCTGGGCACGCGACCGTCTGGAACGCGAGTTTGAAGGCGACTTCCTGCGCATGCCGGTCGAGCGCATTTTCATGTCCGAGTCGGCGCGCGTGGGTGTCGGCACCTACGCACCGCACGACCCAACGACGGCAGACCTGGCGGACCTGGTCGGTTCGGTGGACCTGTCGAAAGTCGCACAGTTCGGCGACGAAGGCGATCCGCGTGCCTGGTCGTGGTCGGGAGCGGTCTATGCCGCCAGCCGCGGCGTGCTGGAAATGATCGAGATCCTCAAGGTAAAGCGCGAATTCCTTTACCTGCTGCTGACCCTGACACAGGAAAAGAACGTCAAGGTATCGCGCTTCCCGCTGATCTACCTGGACGAAACCATTCTCGCTCACACGAATCTCGCCGAGTTCAACAAGTTCCTGCAGGAAAAGGAGAATGAGGCGCTGCTCGACCGTATGGTGATCGTGAAAGTGCCGTACACGCTTTCCTACAATGAGGAAGCGCGCATCTACGGCAAGCTGGTGTCCTCGGCGCCGGCGTTCCGTGAAGTGCACCTCGATCCGCATGCGCTGAAGCTGGCCTCGGTATTTGCGGTGCTGACGCGCATCGCGAAGTCCGAACGCGAAGGGCTCGACCCCTCCAAGAAGGTCCGGGCCTACGCCGGCGAAAGCGTCGAAGGCTTCGCCGACACCGAAGTCTCGCGCCTGCGCGCCGAATCGCCGGAGGAGGGCCTCAACGGTGTCAGCCCGCGCTTCATCGTGAACTCGATTTCGAATGCGATCACCCGCAGCGACAAAAAGAGTCTCACCAGCATGGAGGTCCTGCTGGCATTGAAGGATTCGATCGAAACCGATGCACGCATGGACGCCAAAGCCAAGAAGCTGTGGATCGACTACTTGGTGGTCGCGCGCAAGGATTTCTACAACCGCTGGGTGAAGGAAGACGTGCACCGCGCTTTGTTCGCCTCGTTCGAGGACGAGGCTCAGCAGTTGCTCGACAAGTATCTGGACGAGGTGGAGGCGTCGCTCGATCATCGCGAAGTCACCGACCCGATCACCGGCGAGTCGCGTCAGGCGGACGAGCGCTTCCTGCGCTCTGTCGAAGACAAGATCAAGGTGTCGGAGTCGGGCAAGCTGACGTTTCGCCAGGAAGTCGTGCGCAAGGCCATGGTGGCGTACAAGACCGGCGAGAAGTTCACGCTCAATAGCCATTCGCGTATGCGCGAGGCGATCGAGCAATACCTGTTCGAGGAGCGGCGCGATGTGTTGCGCCTCGTGACCTCTGCGGCGCGCCCGGATGATGAAGCCCGCAAGAAGATATCGGCGGTGCAGGAGCGACTGACATCCGAGTATGGGTACGACGAACACAGCGCTCGAGAGGCGTTGAGCTACGTCACCACATTGCTCGCGCAGGAGTAGCGACAAAGCGCGCGACAGGCGCGCCGACAAATCGGCCAGCGGGCCACCCGCTGGCCGGAAGCGGAGCGGAGAGCGGACGATGCAGCTGTTGTCTCTGAACTGGTTCGAATCTTCTCTGGTCAGCAGGCCGGCCTGCATGCCGATTCGGCCGCTTGCCAGGAGCCGGCGTGTGGCCGCACACATTTTCAGGGGTGCTACATGAGCGACAGTGTCTCCCATGACGACGGCGCCCAGCACAAGGGCGCCAGCGATTCAGGTTGGTACGATCTGTTCTCGCGTGGCGCACGCGAGATCAGCAAGGCGTCGGCCAGGGCAACGCCAAACCGGGCGATCGCATCGGTCGACCGCAGCAGGAAGGCGACAAGCAGCGCGGCCAGGGCGGCAACGAAGAGGGCGGCATTCAGTACACGCTGGAGTTCCGCATCGATGACATCGTCGACTGGCTGTGGGAAGAAATGCAATTGCCCAATCTCGAAGCGAAGGCCGGCAAGTCGACCGAAGACGACTGGATTCGCGAGGGCTGGGATCGTCGCGGTGCGCGCGCCCGCCTGGATCGACGCCGTTCGCTGAAGGAATCGATCAAGCGACGCGGGGTGCAAACGGCACAAGGCCAGGACTCGCCCGCCTTCACCGATGACGATCTGCGCTTTCGCCAGCTTGCCAAGCGCGAACAACCGGCGACGCAGGCCGTGGTGATTCTGTTGCTGGATGTGTCGGGCAGCATGGGCGAACGCGAGCGCCAGATTTCCAAGACGTTCTTCTTCTGGGCGATTCAAGGTCTGCGGCGCCAGTACCGTCAACTGGATCTGGTGTTCGTTGCACACACCTCGGACGCCTGGGAATTTCAGGAGGAAGAGTTCTTCCGCGTCAGCGGTACCGGAGGTACCGTAGCCTCGGCGGGTCTGCTCAAGGTCCGCGAGATCATCGATGCGCGCTTCAGTCCGGCGCAGTACAACGTGTACCTGTTCTACGCCTCGGACGGCGAGAACTTTCCCTCGGATCAGCATGCTGCGCAGAGCGCGCTGCAGGATCTCGCGGCCGATTGCAATTACGCCGGTTTCCTCGAAGTGGCGCCGCTCGCAGGCGCCGTACCCGACAGCGAGATCGGCAAACTGTTCGTCGATCTCTCGCACGATGCAGACAATGTCGGCGCCTGCCGTGTCCACAGCACCGACGACATCTGGCGTGCCGTAAAGCATTTTTTCAGTTGATTTATCAAGCATCATGATCACCGACGACTGGCGCCTGCATATCAACCGCATCGAGCAGCTCGCGAAGAGCCAGGGGCTCAAGTACCACCCGGTCGAATTCGAAGTGGTGCCGGAAAGCTTCATGACCGAAATCGCGATCTACGGCCTCCCGGTACGCATGCCGCACTGGTCGTTCGGCGTGCGCTACATCTATCAGCTGATCCAGCACCGTATGGGCCTGTCACGCCTGTTCGAAGTCGTGTTTCCCGGCAATCCGGGGCGGGCATATCTCGCGAACTCGAACAGCGCCGCCGAGAACGTGCTGGTCACGGCGCATGTGCTCGGCCATGCGGATTTCTCGACCAACAACATGTTGTTCCGTCACAGCCAGGCCCAGGTCGGCGAGCACATCGTCGAACAGGCGGCCGCGCATGCACGAACGATCGGTCGCGCGATCGAGCAACACGGTCACGAGCGCGTAGAGGCGGTGCTGGATGCAGCCCTGTCACTGGAGCAACACATCGATATCGATCTCGCGTTGCGTCGCGAGCGCTATCCGGAATTGGTCCCGGAACGAGCGCCGTACCCTGAGGACGATTTCTCGCGGCGCTTTGCATCGCTGGGGCCCGATACTGCCCGCCCGCGGACCGGCGGCCCGGTCAAGCGGGCACCTATCCCGCCGCACCCGGAGAAGGATCTGCTCTGGTTCATTGCGCAGTACGCGCCTGACATGGAGCCCTGGGAGCGCGATATTTTCCTGGCGGTGCGCGAGGAATCGTTCTACTTCTATCCGGTGTTCGCCTGCCAGATCATGAATGAGGGCTGGGCCTCCTACTGGCATGCGCGGCTGCTGCGCGAAGCCGACTTTCTGCCGCAGGCTGCGTATGTGGATGCGATCAAGTGCCACTCGGATGTGGTGCGTCCCAGTGCCAGCGGCGAGAACGTCGCACTGTCGGTCAACCCTTATCACCTCGGCTTCACGATCTGGGAGCACATCATCAAGAACCAGGGACTGGAGCAGGCACGGCGCATCATGAGCGAGGATGACGACTTCGGGTTCGTGCGCAATCATCTGACGCACGACCTGGCATCGGAGCTGCAACTGTTTCGTTATCAGGGCCCCGCCAATGGCACGCTCACCGTGCAGGAGCACAATGTCGCCGCGCTGCACGATGCGATGCTGTCGCCCAAGTATGGCTTCGGAGCACCGACCGTGACGGCTGCGCATGTTCACGTCGATGGCAAGCTGGAGCTGTTGCACGACCACGTGACCGACGGGCGCGGCCTCGATCAGGACAAGGGGAGCAAGGTGCTGGCCTACATCGCGCGCGTGTGGCGACGCCCGGTCACACTGACCACTGTGGACGGTGACAATCGCAGCGTGGAAATTTCGGTGGCCCCGCCCAAAACGACTTGAGGGGCGAACGGACGATCGCGGCGTGTGTTACGCGAACTGCGCGCGGTGCGCGGCGATGAAGTCTTCGAGTGAGCGCGGCGGCCGGCCGGTGAGTTCCTGCACGATATTCGTCGGCGCCACATTGACCAGATTCGACGCGCATGCGTCCCACAATTCCAGCGTCGCCTCCACCATCACCGGATTGTGCCCCGCAGCCTGCAATTTGCCGCGAGCTTCGTTCGCTGTGATATCCACATAGCGGACCGGTTTGCCGAGGGCGACACTGAAACGCTCCGCCACCGCCTTGTAACTCAGCGATTCGCTGCCGGTCACGACGAACGTTTGACCATCGTGCTGCTCGTTCAACAGCACCACCGCACCGACAGCGCCGACATCCTGTGCGTCGACGAATGTCCAGCGACCGGAGCGAAACGGACCGGCAATCAGTCCCTCGCGCTTGATCTCGGCCGCGAATTGCAACAGGTTCTGCATCATGAAGGTGGATCGCAAATGCGTCACGGTCATGCCGCTGGATGACGCCGTTGCCTCCAGCTGACCCAGCCAGCGCAAAGTGCGCGCACAACAGATTTGTAGATTGGCACCCACACCCGACAAGTGCACCAGCCGGCGAACGCCGCCGATCTTGGCAAGCGCGATGAACTTCGATTGCATATCGACCATCGCGGGACAGATTTCGGTGGCAAGAAAAGCAGCGTCCACGCCTTCCAGCGCCCGGCGCATGTCGGCATCGCTGGAAAAGTCGCCCCGCACGACCTCGATATTGGCCGCCTTGATCGTGATGTCCGCACGGTCGCCAACGAAAGCTCGTACCGCGACCGGCTTGTCCGCCAGCCCTGCCAATACGGCGCCGCCAACGTCGCCCGTTGCTCCGGTCACCAGGATCATTACCTTCCCCCTCTGGCCCGCGGCTGCGGGAATGGGCGCTACATTACGGGGCCGGCGAGCTGCGGTAAACCACCGGCGGACCCATTAGACTCATGCATTGCGGTCATGAATTCCCAGCCTACAATCTTGCACCAAGAACAATGCCACTGACTTAGAGATGTTTGCCCCCGCGACTCAACTCAAACCTGTTGCCTTGGCAAGGGCCTGTGGGCGGCGGCAATTGTGGCGCTCGCCGCTAAGTAAGCACCATTTACTTAAGAATCCCGGGAAACAACGATTTGAATAATTTCAGTGACATTGTCGCTTTTGTGCGTGTTGCAGAAGCGCACAGCTTCGTCGCAGCCGCGCAGACCCTGGGCATGTCCCCATCCGCCATCAGCAAGGCGATTACCCGGCTGGAGGAACGGCTGGGTGCGCGCCTGCTCAATCGCACGACCCGCTCGCTCAGTCTCACCGATGTCGGACAGAACTTCTATGAAAGCTGCCGGGTT
Organism: Gammaproteobacteria bacterium; assembly: GCA_020029545.1. GTDB lineage: Bacteria > Pseudomonadota > Gammaproteobacteria > Steroidobacterales > Steroidobacteraceae > Steroidobacter. Next base: position 3,319 of record JAIBJL010000063.1, on the reverse strand, counting down.
GCGCTGGGCCAGCTGGACCAGGCGGAAAGCGAGGTAACAGAATCCCGCGGCACCGCGCGCGGCGTACTGCGTGTCGATGTACCGATTTCGCTCGGTCGTCGTATTCTGGTGCCGGCACTGCCGCGCTTCATCGCACAGCACCCGGATCTCAGCGTGCAGATGACGATGAACGATCGCGTCGTCGATCTGGTGCAGGAAGGCATGGATGCGGGACTTCGCGTGGGCAATCTGAGCGATTCCAGCCTGATCGCACGCCGCGTCGCGCAGCTGCGCGGCCTGACCTGCGCGTCTCCGGAATTCATCGAGCGCTACGGTGCACCCAACGATCCCACCGAATTGTCGCCCGAGCATTGCATCGTCATGTTCAAGCTCGGCAGCCATCAGGTTCGCGAGTGGCTGTTTCGCAAAAACGGCGTCGAACACAAGATTGTGCCCGCAGCCCGACTGTCGTTCAGCGACCCGGAATCCGCCGTCGCTGCCGCGGTGAGCGGCGCGGGCTTCGTCCGCGCACTGGATTTCACGGTCGAAGCGCAGATCGCGTCGGGACTGCTGAAACCGGTGCTGACGGACTGGAACGAGGGGGCATGGTGGCCGGTCTCGGTGGTGTATCCGCAGCATCGGCAACCCACGGCGAAGATCAAGGCCTTCATCGAATTCGCCTCGGGGCTGTTCCCACAGGCTCATTGATGGGCAACGGCGCTGACTTAGAAATGTTTGCCCCCGCGACTCGACTCCAAACCGACTGCCTTGGCCCGACTGCCTTGGCGCAAGGGCCTGGGGCGTGGGTAGGAGACTCGAATGTGCCAGCGTGTAGCCCGATCCGTTTCCTGCCCAGGCCCCGCGCCCCAGGCCCTTGCGCCAAGGCCTTATAGGTAGAGGCAATTGTGGCGCTCGCTGCTAAGTAAGCACCATTCATTGATGGGCGAGACGGACTTCGTCCGCGAGCGGGCCTTGCCTGCCTACGGTTGGGGTGCCGTCGCATACTTCAGAATCAGGCTCGCGAGCCGATCGTAGTCGCCATCGAAGTGATGACCGCCGGCCAGCTTTTCGACGTGGAAGGTGGCCGTCTTCGATTGCGGACATAGCGAATCGTCTTCCTCGTCCTCACCATAGAGACACAACACCGACATGCCGGCGAGGCGGTCGATCTCGGGTTTGATCGGCAGGCCGTCATCGCTGTCGGTGATCCAGTCGCCGAGATGGAATTCGAAAGTCGCGTTGGTGCCGAGACCCAGCAGAGCGGTCAGCAATACCTTCTTGCGAGTCGCGGCCGGCAGGCGATTCACGATGAATGGCAGCACATCGGCACCCTGCGAGTAGCCGATCAGGAGCACGCGACGCTTCTGCCAGTGCGCCAGGTAGTAGCGAATGACTCGGTCGATGTCGCTCGCAGCAGCGGCGGGCGTACGTTCTGTCCAGAAATAGCGCAGCGAATCGACCCCCACGACGGGAATGCCCTGCGCCGACAAAGCGCTGGCAACCTCCTTGTCCAGTCCCGCCCAGCCGCCATCGCCGGATAGCAGCAAGGCCAGCGTGTCATTCGGTCCGGTCGCGGGCATTTCAATGATCGGCAGGTCATCCAGGGTCTTCGGCAGGGGCAATGCGCTTTCCGGCTGCGTTGCATTCAATCGCGCGATCGCCGCGCGAAACTGCGTCACCCACGCTTCGCGCTGCGAATAATCATGGCCCACGTTGGGCAGCACGACGAATTCCCCGCCCGCTACATGTGATGCAAAACGCTGCGCAGCTCGGGTGCTGCAGACATCGTCGATGGCACCGTGCAGTCCGATCCAAGGGGCGGCCAACTGCTTCGATGGCAGCAACTTCATGCCCCGGCCGTCGCTGCGACGCGAAAAGTGCACGCCTTCTCCCTTGCATAAGGGCTTCTTGAGGTCCATGTCGACACACAATCCAACCGACAGTGCACCGGCGAATGTCTGTGCGGGTGCCTGGGCCAGCATCGCGTAGGCGAGACTGGCACCGGCAGAATAGCCGACGAGTAAGGGCACTTTGTAACCAGGCAACTTGTAATACGCCTGGACGAAGTGGCTAAGATTTTCGAGGTCGCCATCCGGGAACACGCAGTCTCCGCCGTCGCGCTCCAGGTTCCGGAATAGGGCTTCGGTATCGATGCCGATGACCAGCGCGCCGTCCTCTTCCAATACTCGAGCCATGTGGATAACGCTGTCATCCGAACCGCCATCGCCTGAGAGCAGCAGCACGACTTGCCGCACCGGGCCGGCGGGTCGATAGATCGTGAGCTTCTCAAAGCGCCCGTGGGACAAGATCTGCGGGTTCGTGACCGGACGCGCGACTCGTGGCGTCTGCGCACACACGTTGCTGCATGCGAACCAGACGATCCAACCGATAAAGACCGCGACCAGTCTCATGACCGCCGCTGGACGACTGGCTTGCGCGAGCCGCGGTTGATCAGAGCAGCGACATCGGTCAATGCCAGTAACGGTGCCACACCGCTGGGCGCAGCGAGATAGCGCGGCTCCCAGACCGGGTCGAATTTTTCCTTGAAGCTGCGCAGACCGCGAAAATTGTAGAAACGCTCGCCACGATCGAACAGCAGCCGGCCGAATCGATGCCAACGTGATGCGAGTTCATGCTTTGCCATGCCCGACAGCGGCGCCATGCCCAGACCGAAGCGCTGGTATCCCAGAGCCTGGTAGTGCTGCAGCAGTTTGACGAACATGAAATCCATGGTGCCGTAAGGCGCGTCGGGTCGATGACGCATGAGGTCGACACTGATTTCCTCCTTGAGCCGCGTACCCATGATATTGGCAAACGCTACGATGCGTTCACGATGCCGGATGACTGCCACCGGCTGCCGCAGCAGATAGGATTCGTTGAACGCGCCCAGCGAAAAGCCCTTTTCGCGTGCCCGATACTCGGACAGCCATTCGCTCGACACCTCGCGCAGCTCGGGCAACAACGCCGCGATGCCGTGCGCCTCAATGACCGCAAAAGACAAGCCTTCACGCTCCGCGCGATTCACGCTCTGTCGCAGATTGGCGCGCTTCGCCCCCTTGATGCTGAAGGACGGCAGCGGCACGTACGCATACTCCCCCAGCTTCAGCGCACGCAATCCGGCATCGAGATAGGCCGACAGATACTGTGCACGCACCTGGTAGAACGCGGCGCGGCCTCCATGAGCCGATGCCATTTCGATCATGCGCCAGATCAGTTCCGGCCATTCCGAGGGCGGGCCCACTGGATCGAACAGCGTGATCCACGAGCGGGCCTGCCGACCATACATGACAAATGCCTTGCCCGATATCGAGAACAGCAAGTGCTTGTCGCCCATCAACGC